>JBFGHG010000099.1:0-7934 GCA_041578395.1 Acidobacteriota bacterium | reverse complement strand
AGGCCGGCGCCGGTGCCGTCGACCAGGATGCCGGCGGCCGCCTGCAGCACGATGTCGACCGTGTCGTCTCCCACCCGCCTTCCGTTGGGAAAGCCGGCCAGGTCGTTCCCCAGCACGCCCAGCCGGCTCTGCTGGCCGGCCGGGGTGGGCGGGATGGCGACGTTGAGGCGCAGCTGCTCGGACGGGACGACGCCCGGCGGCTGGTTCAGTCCCTCCACGCCGGTCAGGAAGACGGCGAACAGGTCGTTGCGCGGCGCCGGCGGCACCGGCACGCCGAACAGGGCCTGCAGCAGCCGGGGTGGTTCGGGGTCCAGCACGAAGGGGAGGAACTGCACGTCGGCGGAAGGGTGCGAGGCGTTGAAGCGGTCCTTGCTCCCCAGCGGAATCACTACTTCGTTGACCAGCGGGTTGCCCAGCCGCGACACCTGCGTGGAGGAGTTGAAACCCAGGATCCCCACTCCCACCGGCGGTCCGCCCGACGAGTTGCGCAGCTGGAAGGTGGAGCGCCGGGCGCTGGACCAGACGCCGATCACCGCGGCCGGGTCGGCCGGGTCGCCGGGCGTGGAGCCGTCCCGCGTCAGGCTCGAGATCGGGACTTCCAGGGCGATGGAGTGGACGTTGAGGCCCGCCGTCCGGTCCAGCGGGGGAGCCGCGCCGATCTGCAGCAGGTCGAAGATCGATCCCAGGTCGAGGTAGAAGCCCTCGTCGCGCGGACCGGCGAAGACCTGGCCCCCGCCCGGCAGGTCGAAGATGGCCTGCTGGGCCAGCCCCGGGTAGTCGGGCGTCGAGGAGGGTCCGATGTGGGGCGGCGCGGCGATCAGTTCGCTGGCCAGCACCCGGCGCCGCACCCCCCGGTTGGGAGGACCTTCGTAGCGGGTCACGCGGTAGAGCTGCCGGACGTTGAAGGTGGGGTCGTCCAGCGAGCCGATGGGGCCGGTGGCCGTCAGGAACGTCTGGTCGTCGCGGATCTCGGTCCGGAAGCGGAACTCGTAGGTGATCTCCTCGACCGCGTCGCCGTCGTTGTCGATGTGAATCAGGTAGCTGGCGGCCGGGTCGAACTTGTGGAAGTTGGGTCCGCCGTAAGGCGTCTCCAGCGGGATGAAGTTGGAGATCAAGGTGACGAACCCCTCCCGTCCCTCTTCGTAGCTGACGAAAGCGTAGACGTCCGTGTTGTCGGCGGTGGGGTCCAGGGTGATGGCCGGGGCCTCCCGGTGGCTGGATGCATGCAGAGCCACGGCCGCCAAAGCCAGTAGGGTGGCAACTCCGATCCATCGAAGAGCCGGTGCGCTGTGAATTCTCATGTTCGTCTCCTTGCAGATCTCAACTTCTACGACTACCCGCGCCTGTCCCCCGAACTCAACTGGAATGGCAGCGAGAGTAATCCGCGGCCGGTGGAAACACAAGGCGGGTTTGCGCCGGCGAATGAACCCTGCTGGCCCGTCCAACGTACAACTGACCAAAGAGGAGAACCGCGCCATGTCCAACTGGTTCGACGACATCCGTTTCGCCTTCCGGGTCCTGCTGCGCAAGCCGGCCTTCACCGCCATCGCGGTGGTCTCCCTGGCGCTGGGAATCGGGGCCAACACCACGATTTTCACGATCGTCAACGAGTTGTTCCTGCAAACGCTGCCCGTCCAGCAGCCCGATCGGCTCGTCGCCATCCACACGCTGGACGAGAAGAACGCCGGCCAGAACCCGCTCTCGCACCTGAACTGGAAGGACCTGCGGGAGCAGAACGAAGTGTTCTCGGAAACGGCCGCCTACGACTGGGTGGCGCTGTCGATCGCCGCCGGCTCCGAGCCGCTCTTCACGGTGGGCCAGCTGGTGTCGGGCAACTACTTCGACACGCTCGGCGTGAAGGCCCTGCATGGACGCACCTTCGCGCCCGAAGAGGATTCGATCCCTTCGGGGCACCCCGTGGTGGTGCTCAGTCACGGCTTCTGGACGGAACGGCTGGGAGCGGACCCGACGTGGGTCGGCCGAACGCTGAGCATCAACGGCAGCCGCTTCGACGTCATCGGCGTGATCTCACCGGAGTTCCAGGGGATCGACATCGGCCTCGAGCCGGCCGTCTGGATTCCGATGGCAATGAACCCGGTCATCCGCACCAACTTCAACTGGTACGAGGAGCGCCGCGGCCTCTTCCTGTTCACCTTCGCGCGGCTGCGCGACGGCGTCTCGATGGGGCAGGCGGAGTCGAACCTGGCGGTGTTGAGCGAGCAGCTGGAGCACGACTTCCCCAACGAGAACCAGGGCCGCTCTTTCAGCCTTGTTCCGCTGGCCGAGGCGACCATCAATCCCTTCGTGCGGGACGCCATGGTCAATGGCACCACCATGCTCTTCGTGATCGTGGCGCTGGTACTGCTGATCGCCTGCGCCAACGTGGCCAACCTGCTGCTGGGTCGCGCCAGCGAACGGCGCCGGGAGATCGCGGTCCGTCTCTCGATCGGCGCCAGCCGCTGGCAGCTGGTCCGGCAGCTGCTGACCGAGAGCGTCACGGTCGCCTTGCTGGGCGGAGCGCTGGCGCTGCTGATCGCCTCCTGGGCACGCGGCGCGCTGCTGGGATTCCTGCCCACGCTGCCGTTTCCCGTGGAGATCAACCTCGAGCTGGGGCTGGACTCCCGGGTGCTGCTGTTCACTCTCGGCCTCTCGATTCTGACCGGGGTCCTGTTCGGGTTGATCCCCGCGCTGCAGGCGACCCGGCCCTCCCTGGTGAAGGCCCTCAAGGACCAGAGCGACGTCAGCTTCGGCGAAAACCGCCGCCTGAGCACCCGCAACGCCCTGGTGGTGGGCCAGGTGGCGCTCTCCCTGATCGCGCTGCTGGGGGCCGGACTCTTCATCCGCAGCCTGGCCGCCGCCCAGGAGACCGATCCGGGCTTCGAGAGCGAGAACCTGGCGGTGGTCACTTTCGACGTCGGGCTGCAGGGATACGAGCAGGCCAAGGGGGAACAGTTCTTCCGCGAGCTGAGCGAACGGGTGGGAGCGCTTCCGGGGGTTCGCGCGGCGGCCCTGGCGCAGACCGGACCGCTGCAGGGGGGTCTGCTTCGTTCGATCTTCCTCGAGGGTCAGGACCCCGATCACGACCGCACCTTCGTGGGCGTCAACGTGATCCGGCCCGGCTACTTCCGGACGCTGGGCATCCCGGTCGTGAAGGGCCGCGTCATCGACGAGACCGACCGGGCCGACGGCAAACGGGTGGTGGTGGTCAACGAGACGATGGCGGAGCGCTTCTGGCCGGGCCAGGACCCGCTGGGCAAGCGCTACACGTTCTTCGGCGACCCCGGCCCGGTGGAGGTGATCGGGGTGGTCCGCGACATCAAGTACGGAACGCTGGGCGAGGACCCGCAGCCGTACTGCTACGAACCCCATTCACAGCGTTACTCGTCGAACATGACGCTGCTGCTGCGCTCGGACGGTAACCCGGGGGCGGCCCTGGCCCTGGCCCAGCGGGAACTGCGGGCCATGGACCCGATGCTCCCGCAGGTGGGGCCCAACACCATCGACCAGCTGATCGGAAACGCCCTCTGGGCGCCGCGCTTCGGCGCCTCCCTGCTGACCATCTTCGGCGTGCTGGCGCTGGTGCTGGCCGCCGTCGGGATCTACGGCGTGGTCTCCTTCGCGGTGCTGCGGCGCACCCGGGAAATCGGCATCCGCATGGCGCTGGGGGCGCGCCGGGGCGGAGTGCTGGGGCTGATCTTGAAGCAGGGCATGCTGCTGGTCTCGGTCGGCCTGCTGCTGGGGGTGCTGGCGGGGGCCGGCCTGTCGACCACTCTGACCTCCCTGCTGTTCGTCAGCCCGCTGGATCCGGTGGCCTTCGGAGGGACGCTGGCGGTGCTGGTGTTGACCGCGCTGGCGGCCAGCTGGATCCCGGCCCGGCGCGCCACGGCGATCGACCCCATCCGCGTGTTGCGCTACGAGTGAACCGGGTACGTAGAGCGCGGGTATTACAGCAGGTCGTCGGGGCTCACGAGAAGGATGGACTCGTCGTTGGCCCGCCGTTTCAGGGCGGGCGTGAATCCGCCCGCGGAGAACAATCCGAGCCGGGGCGGCGACCCCGGCCAGAGACGCTCGACCTTGTCCTTCAACTCGTTCAAGAGCGGGATCCCGACCGGCCGGCGCCCCCATTTGGCCTCACCGGCGAAGACGACGCGCTGCCGCCGGTTGACCGCGACCACGTCGACCTCGGTCCGGCGGTCCCAGTACTTGCCGACCCGGACTGCTCCCCAGCTTCGTGCCGAGTCCTCCACGTGCTGGCGGCAGATTCGCTCGAACGCCCACGATTGGTGGGCCAGCAGCCGGGCCGACATCTCTTTTTCTGCCTGATCGATCCTGCCGAACTCGAGCAGGCTCTCGTAGGGCGAGACACAGCCGAACCAGAGTCGAACGAAGGGGTCGTCGATCTGGTAGAGCCCTTTTTTCGAGCGCGAGGGATTCGGGTCGGTGACTGGGACCTCGCGCACTACCAGGCCGAGGTCCTGCAGGGCCGTCAGATACCGGGTCAGCTGGTTGGCGGCGACACCGAGCCGGGCCGCCAGTTCACTGATCCGTGAGACGCCGCTGCCGATCGCGTGCAGCAGACTCCAGTACAGGTTGGGTCGACTCACGGCCTCCTGCAGCAGGAATCGAGCCTCGGAATAGAGCGGACCGCCTCTCGAGAGCACCAGCTCCCTCAGGGCTGCCCGGAAACTGGAAGCTCCGGAGGCCAGTTCGGCGTAGTAGGGAACTCCGCCCACGAGGCTCCACACCGCCGCGGCCTCCCTGGGCGCCAGATCGGGGAAGAAGGCCGCCGCGTCCCTGAATCGCAGGGGCTTCAGCAGCCATTGTCCGGTACGGCGGCCGTACAGTGGGCTGGAGCGCGCCAGGGTTTCCCGGTACATCATCGAGAGAGCCGAGCCGCACAGGACCAGCATCAGCGAGGTGTCTTTCCAGTGCTCGTCCCACCACTTCTGCAGGTAGCTGGAGAAGGCGGGCTGAACCTCCGTGAGGTACTGGTACTCGTCGAGGATCAAGAGCGACCTGCCCGAGGGCCGGAAGCGGTCGTAAGCGGCGAAGAGCGAGTACCAATCCGGGTAGTCTGCCTGTCGAAGGGTCGGCTCACCGAGGCCGCGCGCCATGGAGGCCGCCAGGAAACGTCGGGCGTCCGGTTCTGCGGCGCGATCGGCGACGTGGTACGCGCCCGGCCGGTTCTCCGAAAAGCGGCGCAGCAGCGTCGTCTTGCCCAGCCGTCGCCGGCCGTAGAGTACGAAGAGCTCAGCCCCGAGCCGCTCGTAGGCGGCTTGCAGCGCGTCGAGTTCGTCGGCCCTGTCGATGAAATTCATATTCGGAGTATAATACCTCGAATATTAATTTGCACTGCCTGGCTGTGGGCTACTCGGCTCGTTGACCCCAGGCGGATGGGGCGCCTATACTCGTGCATCCGCCTCGGGCACAGTTACATGAACGGCCACAGCTTGACTTCTCCATATTTCGTCCTCAGTTGGTGCGGGCGCGAGACTGGCAGGACCGCCCCGAGTTGGACGAACTCAGTCGATGGTGGCGCGACGGTGGCAACGGGGTGTGTGCGCTGGTCGGCATTGGCGGTGCCGGCAAGACGGCGATCGCGGAGCGCTTCCTGCGGATCCTGCCCGGGGTGCTTGCCGACGGCCCCGATGCCCGAAGGACGACTCGCTTCCCCGTCCCAACGCCGTTTTTGTATTCTCCTTCTACAACGCGCCCAATCCCAGCGTTTTCTTCGCAGAACTCACGGCATGGCTGGAGAATCGGCCCTACGACCCCTCGGCGGAACGGCCCTCGGCCAGCAAGGCTTTGTGGACTCTCCAACGGGCGCCGGAGGTGTTGCTGGTCCTGGACGGACTCGAGCGGGTCCAAAACGATGGCGCACGCGGTGGGGAATTCGGGCGAATCACCGATGAAGCTTTGCGGACCTTCGTGCGGCGGGCCGGCGACTGCATTCTGCCGCGAGTCAGCGTGATCATCTCGACGCGTTTCGTGCTGGGAGACCTCGCGTATGCCGCCAGTCCCTGCTACCGGCACATCGCGGTGGACCGGATTTCCATCGATGCCTGCGTCGATCTGCTGCGGGAGCGGGGTGTCTCGGGGGGACGCTCGTCGCTCGTTCGGCTGGCCAGGCGTGGCGGCCGTCATGCACTCACGGTCGACCTCGTGGGTGGCTATATTGCCTATTTCGGGGCTGGAGATCCCAGCGCCGCTCCCCAGTTGCCTTCCCCGGACGAACTGCGGCAGATCGTTGCGGACTCCCCCGACAGTCGCCTCCGCTACGTCGCGGAGCAGAATGCCCGCTTCAACCGCGTGGCCGCCAGCTACCGCGCCGCCATGCTGGAGCAGGCTCCAGCCAGGCTGGCCCTGCTGGAGCGGATCTGCCTGTTCCGGCTGGGCGTCGACGCCGAGACGCTGGCCGCGATCTTCACCGGCCCGGGGAAGGAGGGTATTTCTCCGCCCGAACTTGCACGGCTCGCCTCGGGCGCGGTGGCTGCCGAGCTCCGCCGCCTGGCGGATATGCGGTTGATCGAATTGTCGAAGGACGGGAAGTACTCGATCCACCCGGCCATCCGGGACGGATTTCGCGAGTCGATGGACCCCGACGTTGCCCGGGCCGGGCACCAGGCGGCCTCGGAAGCGCTCCAGGCTTCCCTGGGTTCTCAGCCGGGTAGGCGCGCTTTACCCGACCCGGCTAATCTCGACCACTTGGAAGAGATCTTCTTCCATACCCTGGAAGCAGGCCGAGTCCGTGCCGCCGCAGGGCTGCTCGACGATACGGGACTTCTGGCGGTCGGCCTCGTGGGCCACTACGATCGGGGCCAACGCATTCTTCGAGCCTTGGTTGGCGGACTCGATCCACGCGATGCGAGCAGGCCGGATGATCTCGACGAGAATGTGTGGGCGCTAATCCTGTTTTACGTGGGGGGTTTGTCATCGGGAGCGGGGGCAACTCGCGCTGGCTGAGTCCAGTTTCCGCTGTGTCGCCGAGTCCGATGTCGACGAATTCGGGGCCTTAGCGTTCTGGTCGATCGGGCAAACTCGATATCTCGAGGGAAGATTGCCGGACGGGATTTCTCGGATTGAGGATGCAGCAACTTTGGTGCCATCCAGTGCCATCGCCCCGGGGATTTGTTGGCGATGCTCAGAAGCTTCATAGGACTTGGTCTGTTTCTTCAAGGGAGGCCACAGGAAGCGATCGAGCGCTCTCGGGAGTTAGTGGAATTGGGAGCGGGAGGAGAGTTCGCCCCCGATTCTTATATGATCCTTGGAGCATTTCACGGTGAGTCAATCCTCGGTTTGTTTCTGCCTCGTATGGGATTAGCGGAAAAAGCGGCCCAGCTTTACCGAAGAGTCATCGAAGCGATACGGTCGGAAAAAGGGGCCGGAGGCTACGAATTCGAAGCCCGAATGCTTCCCGCATTGGCCGAGATCGAATTCGCCAGGGGCAACCTCTCGAAGGCTGGCGAATATGTCGAACGGGCCACTGACTGGGCACTCCGGGTACGACGCGAGACAGATTCAATGCTGGATCGAGCTTCTGCGTGCGAGGATTGCGCTGGCGACCGCCCGCTCGCGGCTGGCCGACGGGGAACGGGCGCCGGTTGAAGCATCGCTCGAGGCAACCGGAGCTGCAGTCGAAGAGGGTCTGCGGATCGCCCGCGAGGTGGGCTACGGGATCTACCATATCGACCTGCTGCTCGAGAGGGCGGCCTGGCATTTGATGCGGGGCGATTTCCGGGCGGCTACAGCAGACGTCAAGACCGCTCTCCAGGATGGTGTCCACCCTCCGACCGAGTCTGGTCTCCCAACGCTGATTGCGGCCACCGACGAAGAGTGCAATTACGCCTGTATCGCACAGGGCACCCAACTGCTGGCCGAGGCGCTGCTGCTCCAGGCCGCGCAGTTGCTCGGGAGCCAGAGTTTCCTGCTCGAGT
>JBFGHG010000098.1:0-7940 GCA_041578395.1 Acidobacteriota bacterium | reverse complement strand
GGAGACCAGGCGCTGCACGGAGTCGGGCGGGAGCACCGTATCGAGCCCGCGTTCGGCCAGCAGGGGCTGATAGAGGCAGATCTGGAGCGTGGCGCGAGTGGAGAGTATCCCCACCCCTGCGCCGGGCCCGAGCAGGCGCCGGGCTTCGTCGGCGGTTTCTTCGACGATGTGCAGGACCGGCACGGCGACGACCGCGGCGATCTCGGAGTGGTAGGCGTGGGCCGTGTTGCAGGGGATGGCGATCAGCCCGGCGCCGGCCGCCTCCAGCGTGCGTGCGGCTTCGATCAGCGCCGGCAGCGGCGAGGGGCCGCCGCGCAGCAGGTGCTCGGTACGGTCGGGGATGGTGGGGTCGTTGACCACCACGATGGGAAGGTGGTCCTGGTCGCGTTCGGCCGGCGTGCGCCGGATGACCTCCCGGAAGAAGGCCGCCGTCGCCTCCGGCCCCATCCCGCCCAGGATTCCCACCTTCCTGTCCATCGGCGGCATCATAGCACCGGGGAATCCGGGTCAGTCGGGGTCGATGTTGAGAGACCGCAGGAACTTTCGATCGTCCTCGGTGAGCTGCCAGACGACCCGCCCGGCCCGATTCGCATCAGGGAGTATCTGGGGGCTGTGTTCGGCGTTCGCCATGGCTACCTCCTTGCGCCGTCGTTTGCGCTGTGCCTCCCTCTCGCTTCCTCTCCAGTTCCGCCTTCCACTACCTTTAGAGACGGACACGGGCAAAAAGTTGTCATTTCCGGCCGTGTTTTCATGGGCCGGCGCGACCCGTGATACAACGAGTGAGCATGAGATTCGTCTTCCGCCGGACCCCGGTAGTGCTGGTTTTCGCGGCGACCCTGGCGGCCGCCGGCCTCGGCTCTCCGGCGCGGACGGTCCGACCGGGCCACCTGCTGCCGTTGCTCGCCACGGATCCTCCCCATCCGGTGGTCGCCTTTCACCCCGCCGGTGCCGACCTTCGACTGTATGGGTTCGACCAGCGGACGGCCCTGTTCGAAGTGGAGTCGTCGGCTGCTCCGGAGCGGAGGTTCCTGGTGGAACCCGAGCCCCTGGGAGTGCCCCCGCCCCTGCTGCAGCCGCTGGGCGAAGACGTGGCCGTAGAGGTCCCGGGTTCGTTGAATGCCAGCTACGTGCTCTACCTGCCGGCGGGCTACGACCCGTCGCGGCCGCCTCCGCTGATCCTTGCCTTTCCCCCGTTCGGCGACGGGAAGCGGTTCATCCAGCCGCTGAAGGCGTCGGCCGAGCGGCTGGGGTGGGTCCTGGTGGGCTGCAACGGGCTGGCCAACGGGCGCAACGAGGTCTTCTTTCCCACGGCGCGTGAGATCGTGCGGGACGTCCGGCGGCGGGTGGCTCACGACCGGCGTCGCGAGGTGCTGCTGGGGTTTTCCGGGGGCGCCATGGGCAGCTACCGGCTCTCGCGCACGTTCTGGGACGAGTTCGCCGCCCTGGTCGCCTTCGGGGGCTGGCTGGGAGTCTACGACGAGCACCTGGTCTATCCCTCGCGGCTGGTGGTGGCCATGCTCAACGGCAACCGGGACGGCGGGGCGAGAGAGAACGAGGCGCGGGACCGGGAGGTGCTGGAGGAGTTCGGCGTTGCCAGCCGGATCTTCCGCTTCAAGGGCGGACACGTACTGCCTCCCCCGAAAAAGCTGGACGAGGCGCTGGAATGGGTCGTCCAGCAGTGGGAACGGCAACCCGCCACGCGGCGCGACGCCGACTCCCTGCTGTCGGCGGCCGTGGCGGCCCAGGCGGAAGGGCGGACGGCCGAAGCCGTCGAGCGCAGCCTGGACTTGATCCTGGAGCACGGACCGACCTGGCAGGCCGCCGCGGCCGAGGAGCTGTTGGCCTCGATCCTGGGAAGCGGCATTCCGGTCGCGGGGCTGGAACTGCAGCCGCGGGGGGAGCAGGCGCCGCGCATTCTGTACGCCAAGGCCCGCGGGATGGCCACCGTCGCCGCCCGGCTTGCGTACCTGGAAGCGGGGCTGCTGCTGTCGCCCGGTGACGCCCAGATTCTCTCCCGCCTGGCCTTTGAACTGTGGCAGGCCGACCCCGGCTCGTCCCGCGTGCGGGAGCTGTCCGAGCAGGCGGTCCTCCACGGTCCCGACTACTGGCTGTCGCATTTCGTGCTGGGAATGGCGCGCGAAGCGGGCGGCGACCGGCCGGGCGCGGTGGAGGCGGTGCGGCGAGCACTGGAGCTGGCGCCCAACGAGTTTCAGGTCCTGTGCCGGCAGACGCTCGAGGGATGGGGAGTAGCGGGCTGAGCGCACCTCGCAATCACGATCGTTGTGTTGCGTGCGCCGGCCGTCGAAAGTAAGGGAATGCCGGGGGACGGAATCGAACCGCCGACACGAGGATTTTCAGTCCTCTGCTCTACCGACTGAGCTACCCCGGCCCAGAGAAGCTGGTATTGTACCAGAATCGAAGGGGCTTTCAACCGCCCCGTGGGCGGGCGCTACGAACGGACTCTCGCCCGTCCGCAGAACCGAAAAACCAAACCAGACTGGAGTTCGAACTCATGAAGGAAATCATCGATCCCCCTCGTGGTCCTCGCGCGGTCGGTCCGTATTCACCTGGCGTCAAAGCGGCGGGCCTGGTCTTTCTGTCGGGGCAGATTCCCCTCGATCCCGATACTCAGCAGATCGTCCCAGGGACGATTGAGGAGCAGACCCGACGGGTGCTTCGAAACATCGGCATCCTGCTCGAGGCGGCGGGTTCCGGCTACGAGAAGGTGCTGCGCGTGGGCGTTTTTCTGGACGACCTCGGTGATTTCGAGGCGATGAACGGGGTCTATGCGGAGTTCTTCAGCGAGTCCAAGCCGGCCCGCAGCACAGTGGAGGTGGCACGGCTGCCGAAAAACGTGAAAATCGAAATCGACATCATCGCCTTGGCTTGACCTCTGCTTGCAGTGTATGCCTGCGGTGCCTACAATAAAGGCATGCAGTATACGGTTCGCAATGTGCCCGATGCTCTGGATGCTGCCCTTCGGGAGCGAGCGCGCAAAGAAGGACGCAGCCTCAACGAAGTGACGCTGCAAGCGATTGCCCGCGGGATGGGGTTTTCGGCTACACGTCCGCGTCAGCGCGACCTGAGCGACTTGAGGGGAACCTGGTGCGAGGATCCCGAGTTCGACCAGGCCATCGCCGACCAGGACAGGATCGATCCGGAGCTCTGGAAGTGAGGGTGGCGCTGGACACCAACCGGTACTCCGATTTCTGCCGGGGTGAGCCGGAAGTGGCCCAGGTTCTCGAAACGGCAGACAAGGTGTACCTGCCGTTCGTGACGCTCGGAGAACTGCGGGCTGGTGTTGCCGGCGGCGGGGCGCCTCGCCAGAACGAACGCGTGCTGTGGGAGTTC
The DNA here is from genome assembly GCA_041578395.1 of Acidobacteriota bacterium. Lineage (GTDB taxonomy): Bacteria > Acidobacteriota > UBA6911 > RPQK01 > JANQFM01 > JBFGHG01. The sequence goes on along the minus strand of JBFGHG010000098.1, from coordinate 4,589 downwards.
CTGATGAAGGACGGAGTCGAGACCCTCTTTGCCGATGAGCAGACCACGCATCACTACGCGACAGTCTTCCATCAGCTCAAGCAACAGGGGACGCCGATTCCCACCAACGACATGTGGATCGCAGCTCTAGTGCTGCAACACAACTTGGTTCTGCTGGCCCGGGACCGCCACTTCGACTACCTGCCCCAGATCCAGCGCCGGTGAAGGCCCTCTTTGCCTCGCACCACAAAAAAGCGGAGCCCCTCCGAGAGAGGCTCCGCCGGCAATCTATCTGAAACGCCCCGGGGCCGGACCCCGGGGCGGCTGTGCGAGGGAATTACTGGACCGAGACCGGAATCTGGCGCGGCTTGGCTTCGTCGCGCTTGGGCAGCGTCAGGGTCAGGATCCCGCTCTTCAGGTTGGCCTTGATGTTGGCGGCATCCACCGTGGTCGGCAGCTGGAAGCTGCGGAAGAACTTCCCGTAGAAGCGCTCCACGCGCCGGTAGTTGCGGCCCGACTCCTCCTCGAACTGGCGCTCGCCGCTGATGCTCAGCACGCCGTTGGTCAGGGAGATGTCGATGTCGTCCTTCTCGAAACCGGGCACTTCCACGTGGAACACCATCTCACCCTCGGTCTCCATGATGTCGACCGCCGGGCTCCAGTTGCCGCCGGCTTCCTCCCACCCCTCGACCGAGCGCGGCCGCAGGTTGGAGAAGAAGCGGTTGAAGGTGTCCTGGATGTCCTGCATTTCCCGAAAGGGATTGACTCGTACAAGCGTCATGGTTTACTCCTCCTTCGTTACACGATATTTGAAAACTTCGATAGCATTTTCATCGGAGCGCGTCTTTCCTTCGCTCCCGTTACATCTTTTATCTAAGATCGGGTTTGCGTCTTGTCAAGTTGGCGTCAGGATCACCGACACCATGCGGCTGCGGCCTCTGGTTTCTCCGCCGCCCGCAGTGACGATCTAAAATCGGCCGGCGAGCTTGTCAAGTGTTCGTGGGACCGGCATGCCTACCCGTTGTTTTCGGCAGGGAGAATCGCGGCCGGGACCGCGCCACAGAATCACGGCCTGGAAGGCCGCGCCACGGATGCTAGAATCAGAGGATGCGCCACGTCTACCTGGACAACAACGCCACCACCCCGATCGACCCCGCCGTCCTGGAGCGGATGATTCCCTTCTTCCGGGACGACTTTGGCAACGCCGCCTCGATTCACACTTACGGCCAGAAAGCGCGAGCCGCGGTGGAGGAGGCCCGCCAGGCGGTGGCGGAGCTGATTCACGCCTCCCCCTCGGACATCGTGTTCACCAGCGGGGGGACCGAGGCGGACAACCTGGCCGTGCGCGGCGTCGCGGACCAGCGGCGGACCCAGGGCAACCACGTCATCACCACCCAGATCGAGCACCCGGCCGTGCTGCGGACCTGTGAGGCACTGGAGCGGGAGAGCCTGCACGTGACCTACCTGGGCGTGGACCGCGACGGGCGGCTCTCAATGGACGAACTCCGGGAGGCCGTCCGCCCCGAGACCATCCTCATCTCGGTGATGCACGCCAACAACGAGGTGGGGAGCATCCAGCCCCTGGCGGAGATCGGCTCCCTGGCGCGCCGCAAAGGCATCGTCTTTCACACCGACGCCGTACAGAGCTTCGGGAAGATCCCCGTCGACGTCGAGGAACTGAACGTCGACCTGCTCTCGATCTCGAGCCACAAGCTGCACGGTCCCAAGGGAGTCGGCGCGCTCTACCTCAGGCCCGACGTACCGCTGCAACCGATGATGCTGGGAGGCTCCCACGAGCGCCGCCGCCGGGCGGGAACCGAAAACGTCCCCGGAATCGTCGGCCTGGGCGGCGCCGCCCAGCGGGCCGCCGAGGAGATGGAGGACTTCGGCGCGCGAGTCAGGGGCCTTCGCGACCGGCTCGAGCAGGGCATCCTCGAGGCGATTCCCGACACCGTGGTCAACGGCGGGACCGACCAGCGGATGCCGCACGTCAGCAACGTGAGCTTCCCGGGGCTGGAAGGGGAGGCCCTGCTGATCGCGCTCGACTTTCAGGGGGTCGCCGTCTCCACCGGGGCGGCCTGCTCCTCCGGCTCTCTGCAGCCGTCGCACGTGCTGCAGGCCATGAAGCTGGAACGCAGCCGCATCCAGAGCGCGATCCGGTTCAGCCTCAGCCGCATGACCACCGCCGAGGATGTCGACTACGTACTGGAAGTGCTCGCCGGCACGGTCGAACGCATGCGGGAGATGACCACTCGAAAGGTGCGCTGAGCGCCGGACCAACCTCACAGGTGGCGGGTCAAGAACCGGCAGATGTACCACCCGTCCACGTAGCTGAACGGAAACCGCGCCGTGGTGTAGTGGCCGCACGGGAGGCTCGCCCAGTTCACCGGCACCCCCTGCCTGCGGTACTCCTCGAGCACCTTGGCGCTCAGCTCCGGAAGAAAGCTCAAGTCGTAGCGGGCGGTGATCAGCAGGTGCTTTCGGGGGTCCTGCTCTTTCAGCTTGCGCACGTAGTAGAAGGGGCTCACGGGCGCCCAGCAGCGGCGCAGGTCCTCCAGCTCGACGCGCCCCTCCAGACCCCAGCGGACGAAGCGGGTCGAGAGGCCGGTCCAGACCACGTCGCCGAAAAAAGCCGAAACGTGGTTGAACACCCCCACCCGGATTGCAGGGTCGTGCACGAAGGCCAGATACCCCACGCAGGAGCCGATGCTGGTCCCCACCACGCCGACGCGCTCATAGCCCTGGCTGCGCAGCCAGCCGGCCAGCATGCGGACCTCCAGGACCGCCTGGCGCGTGGCCGCCAGGGTCCGGCCCAGGTTGGGAGAAACCATGTAGTCGGCCCGCTCCTGACCGGGCGGCCGGCGCTCCTCGTGATAGGGCAGGCAGGCCCGCAGCGCCGTGACGCCCAACCGCTGCAGCAGCCGGCACAGCCCCACGTGGCTCTCTTCGTCCGCGTTCCACTGCGGCGCCACCACCACGGCCCGGCGTGAGCCGGGCGCTTCGAACAGCCGGGCCGAAGCCGTGTTGTTGTACTCGTCGGGTCCGGGCAGCGGGGTCGGGAAGCGGAGCCGGTCTCCCTCGAATTCCCACTCCCCCTCGGGCGGCGGCCGGAAGAACTCATAGCTCTCCCCGAGGCTGCGCTCGGCTTCGGCCAGAAAGACCTCCAGCGGCGGGCGGCCGTTTTCGGAGACGGCGCCCGGAAGCCAATCCAGACCCCAGGCGAAGGGCAACACCCGCCGGTTGGTGTCTTCCAGCGTCAGCAAGCGTTCTTTTCGGTGGATCCACCGGCCGTACAAAGACATGTGCGATTCGCGAGTTCGAGTTTCAGGCGGGGGATTCTCCGTCCCGCGTGGTGGAGGCGGGCTTTGGGGTTTCGTCCGGTCGGGACGGGGCCTCCTCCTGCTGCAGCACCGCAGCCACCTCTTCGCCGAACTTCTTGCGGCTCAGTTCGGTCTCGTATTCGATCCGGTAGAGCTTCAGGAAGGTCAGGCCCAGCGCCACGATGATGGGCCCGATGATCATGCCGATGATTCCGAAGTGGCTGATGCCTCCCATGATCGAAAAGAATACCAGCAAGGTGTGCATCTTGGCCTTCCCCTCGATCAGCAGGGGGCGCAGCACGTTGTCGATCATGCCCACGAACAGCACCGCCGCCGCCACCAGGACGATCGCCTTCACCCAGGAACCGACCGCCAGCAGGTAGAGCGTCCAGGGGACCCAGACGATGCCGGTGCCCACCACCGGCACCAGCGAGAAGAGGGCCATCAGACTGCCCCACAGCACGGCGTTGGGCAGGCCCAGGATCCAGAAGACCAGCCCGCCGGCCACTCCCTGCGCCACCGCCGTCAGCAGGCTGCCCAGGACGGTGGCGGACGCCACGCCCTGGAAGGTGTCGACGATCAGGCCCTCGTAGCGCTCCGACAGCGGCGTCCAGGCCTGGAACTGGTCCATCAGCCGGCTCCCGTCCCGGAAGAGGAAGAACATGGTGACGATCATGATCGTGAAGTTGGCCAGCAGGGTGACGATGCTCTGCACCAGCCGGGTGATGCTGCTGATGAAGAAGCCGCTGGCGCGCTCGGCCCAGCTGGCCAGGCCGTTGATGATCTCCTTGGAGTCGATCTCGACGTACTGCGACAGGTAGTCGAGGACGGGTCCGATGTAGGGTTGATGGCGGACATCGGCCAGCTGCTGCAGCTCCTCGCGCCGCGACAGGTCCTGCACCAGCGGCAGGACCTGGCGCACCTCGTTGGCCAGCGAGATCAGCAGCAGGACGAAGGGCACGATGATCACCGCCGTGATTCCCAGGCAGGTCAGCAGCGCCGCCAGGCTGGGGTGGTCCTTGACCCGCACCAGGATCATCCGATACACGGGGTAGCAGAGCGTCGCCAGGATGGTGGCCAGGAAGATGGCCATCAGAAACGGCTGAAAGATCTGGTAGACGAAGTAGAGGACCAGAATCGAGGGCAGAAGCAGGAACAGGCGGAGGAACTTGCGCTCTTCCATCGGCGAGATGTTACCGGCTGGGCGGGGAACCGGTCAATCGGCCTGCCCGATCTGCGGCGGCGCCCGGGTCGAGCTCTTCTGCCGCGTGGCGGACCGCGACCGCCCCT
>JBFGHG010000097.1:0-8009 GCA_041578395.1 Acidobacteriota bacterium | reverse complement strand
GGAACAGATCTCGCACCCGGTCAGCCTCCCCTCGCAGGACGGGACCTGCACCCTGCCGATGGGGATCGACGTGTTCCGCGTGCTGGACGGCGCCGGGCAGCGGCTGGCCGAGCTTTCCTCGCTGAGCCACGTCAAGCAGGCCCTGGTCGCGCTGCTGTCGGGGGTGGCCGAAAGCGACCGGCTCAATCAGCTGGTGCTGCGGGCCGGCCTGACGGTGCAACAGGTGTCGCTGCTGCGGACCTACCGCGGGTACCTGGCCCAGCTGCAGGCGGCGCGCAGCCGCAGCTTCATCACCGAGACCCTGCTCCAGTATCCCCGCAGCGCCCGAGCCCTCTACGCGTACTTCCAGGTGAAGTTCTCCGGGCCCAAGAAGGGCCGCCGCCAGCGGCTGGAGGCCGCCCGGCAGGAGTTTTCCGACAGCCTGGACGAGGTCTCCTCGCTGCCGGCCGACGAGACGCTGCGGGGACTCTTTCACCTGGTGGAAGCCACGGTCCGCACCAACTTCTTCCTGAACCAGCCCTGCATCAGCCTCAAGATCGAGTCGGCCAAGGTGCTGGAGATGCCCGAGCCCCGGCCCCTGTTCGAGATCGTGGTCTCGGCACCCGGCGTGGAGGGTATTCACCTGCGGGGCGGAATGGTGGCGCGCGGCGGCATCCGCTGGAGCGACCGGCCCGACGACTACCGGACCGAGGTGCTGGGCCTGATGAAGACCCAGATGACCAAGAACGCGGTCATCGTGCCCGTAGGCTCCAAGGGCGGCTTCGTGCTCAAGCGGCCTCCCCAGGACCGCGAAGCGCTGCGGGAGCACGTGCGGCAGCAGTACCAGGTCTTCATCCGCGGACTGCTCGATCTGACCGACAACATCGTGGACGGCAAGACGGTCCACCCCAAAGGCCTCCAGATCTACGACGGGGAAGACCCCTACCTGGTGGTGGCCGCCGACAAGGGGACGGCCACCTTCAGCGACACCGCCAACGAGATCAGTCAGGAGTAGGGTTTCTGGCTGGGCGACGCCTTCGCGTCCGGCGGCTCGTACGGCTACGACCACAAGAAAGAGGGGATCACGGCGCGCGGGGCGTGGGAGTGCGTCGCCCGGCACTTCCGGGAGATGGGTGTCGACGTGCACCGCGAGCCCTTCACCGCCGTGGGCATCGGCGACATGTCCGGCGACGTCTTCGGCAACGGCATGCTCTACACCGAGCAGATCCGCCTCGTGGCCGCCTTCAACCACCAGCACGTCTTCGTCGACCCCGACCCCGACCCGGCGGCCAGTTTCGCCGAGCGCAAACGCCTCTTCGAACTGCCCCGCTCCAGCTGGGCCGACTACGACGAGTCGAAGATCAGCTCCGGCGGCGGCATCTTCGAGCGCAACGCCAAGTCGATCCCGCTCTCCCCCGAGATCCGGGAACTGCTGGCGATTACCCAGGAGTCCCTCAGCGGCCAGGACCTCGTTCGCCGCCTGCTGACGACGCCCGTGGACCTGCTCTGGAACGGGGGAATCGGCACCTACGTGAAAGCCGGCGGCGAACGGCACGCCGAAGTGGGGGACTCGAGCAACGACCCGGTCCGGGTGGACGCCCGCGAAGTGAAGGCCAAGGTGGTGGGCGAGGGGGGCAACCTCGGGTTCACCCAGCTGGCGCGCATCGAATACTGCCTGGCGGGCGGCCGCATGAACACCGACGCGCTGGACAATTCGGCGGGCGTCGACATGAGCGACCACGAGGTCAACATCAAGATCCTGCTGCAACCGCTGCTGGCCAACGGCAAGCTCGGCCTCGAGAAGCGCAACCGCCTGCTGGTGGAGATGACCGACGAGGTGAGCCGGCTGGTGCTGGCGGACAACTACGGCCAGTCGCTGTGCCTCTCTCTGGCAGAGCAGACCCTCCCTGCGGGCGCCGACCTGTTCGATTCGCTGCTGGACTACCTCGTGGCCAGCGAGAACCTGAAGCGCCACGTCGAATTCCTGCCCGACGCCCAGGAACTGGCGCAGCGCAGGCGCGACGGCAAGGACCTGACCCGGCCGGAGCTGGCGATCGTGCTGGCCTACACCAAGATGGGGCTGACCCGCTACCTGCTGGGGACCGACCTGCTGGACGAAGCTCACCTGCAGCACTACCTGGCGGATTACTTTCCCAAACCGCTGCGCCGCCGCTACGCCCGGCAGATGGAGGAGCATCCGCTGCGACGCGAGATCATCGCCTGCCAGCTGACCAACACCATCGTGGACCGGCTGGGCATCGGCTTCGTGCACGGCGCCATCCGCGACGTCGCCGCCAACCCCGAGGAGGTGGTGCGCGCGGCGCTGGGGGCGCTCGAGGTGCTGGACCTGGAACCCTTCTGGCAGCGCATCTTCGAGCTGGACAACCGGATCGGGGCCGAGAAACAGTACCAGGCGCTGGAAGAGGTCATTCGGGCCGTGGAGGGGATCGTCCAGTGGACGCTGCTGGCGGACGTCGAAATCGGCGACCTGTCGCGCTTCGTGGACACCTACCGCGAGCCGCTGCTCGAGCTGCGCCGCAACCTGGCCGAGCTGCTGCCCGTCAGCGAGCGGAAGCGCTTCGAGTCCAACCGCAAGCGGCACGGGAAGGCCGGCTTCCCCGACGACCTGGCCGGGGAGATCACCAGCCTGGAGTACCTCACCAGCGGCATGGGCGTGATCGACGTGAGCCGCACCTGCGGGCTGGCCTGGGAAGAGGCGGCCCGCCATTTCTACGCCCTGGGAGACCGGCTCAAACTGGGCTGGCTGCGGGACAGCCTGACCGAGCTGACCAAGCGGAACCAGTGGCAGAAGATCGCCGCCACCGGCCTGGTGATGGACCTGCGCAACGTTCAGCGCCAGTTGACGATCGCCTACGTGAGACGGCTGGAGGAGCGCAAAGATCTGAGCATCACCGCGTTTCTGGCCGAACACGCCCGGCTCGTCAAGAGGTTCGACCAGGCCGTGTGGGAGATCCGCACCCGCATGCCGAGCCTGACCCTGTCCAGCGGCGCGGTGGTCACCCGGCTGCTGGTCCAGCTGACGGAAAAGTCGCAGGTCTGATCGGCCTCCGAGGTTTAGTACACTCTCACACGGAAGCGAATGCGAACGAGACGAATGCCGGAAAGACTGTCGGCCCTGCTGGCGGGCTTGGCGCTGGCGCTGCTGTCGCTGGCGGCGGCCACGGCCGTCCAGAACGGCGAAGACGAGCCCTATCCCGACCACACCCTGCTGCGGCAGGGGAGTTTCGCGCAGGCCCGGACGCCCGCCCTTCCCGAGGTCGTCCGGCTGGTCAGCTACAACCTGCACGGCCCGCCCACCCAACGCATCGAGACCATGATCTCGACGCTGCGGGAAGAACCCTCGATCCGCGACGCAGCCGTCTTGCTGCTGCAGGAGGTCAACCGCGGTCACCGGGGCTCGGGCAGCCTCGACCTGGACGAAGTGCTGGCCGAGCGGCTGGGCATGCACTACGCCTACGCCTTCGAGAACTTTCACCCCAGGGGCGGCGGCGAACGCGGCCTGGCGATCCTGAGCCGGGTTCCGCTGCGCGAAGTGCGGCGCGTGCTGCTGCCCGTGGTGGGCCCCGACCGGCGGCGGCGCATCGCGCTGGGGGCGACCGTCGACCTGGAGGGCCTGCGCATGCGGGTCTACACGCTGCACCTGGAGACCCGCATCTCCACCGAAAACCGGGGGAGGCAGATCCAAGGGGTCCTCGAGGACGCCGCGCGCTACCCCGGGATGCCGGTCGTGATCATGGGCGACTTCAACACCATCACCGGCTCCTCCCGCCGCAAGATGTTCCAGCTGATGGAGGGCGCCGGATACACCTGCCCCCTGCCCGGAGACGAGAAGACCTTCCAGCAGAAGTTCTTCTTCCGCTTCAAGCTGGACTGGATCTGGGTCAAGGGAATCGAACCGCTGGAGGCGGGAGTCGAGGGGCACGTGGAAGTGTCCGACCACCGGCCGCTGTGGGTCGATTTTCGCCGCCCGGCAAGGGACGATTGAACCGAATCGAAAGGACGCACCCTCGATGCGCTGGACCTCTTTCCTGATTCTGCTGCTGCTGACGCCGGCTGCCCTCCCGCAGCTGCGGGCGCAATGCCCCACCCTGGTCTGGTCCGACGAGTTCGAGGGCAGTGCCGTCGACCCGGCCCGCTGGGAAGCCCAGCTGGGCAACGGCTGCTCCATCGGGCTGTGCGGCTGGGGCAACCAGGAACTGCAGTCCTACCGCGCCGAGAACGCCACCGTCAACGGCGGAACGCTCAAGATCACCGCGCGGCAGGAACAGGCGTCCGACGGCAGCCGCTACACCTCTTCCCGCCTGCGCACCCGGGGGCTCGGCGACTGGACCTTCGGCCGCTTCGAGGCGCGCATCCGGCTGCCCGAAGGACAGGGCGCCTGGCCCGCCTTCTGGATGCTGTCCACCGACGAGGTCTACGGCGTCTGGCCGCAGAGCGGCGAGATCGACATCATGGAGAGCCGCGGCCTGGTCCCCGGCATCACGCTGGGCACGATCCATTTCGGGGACCCCGTCCCCAACAACCGTTCCGTGGGCGGCCAGTTCACTTCGCTCGAGGAGCCGCTCTCGGACGGCTTTCACCTGTACGCGGTGGAGTGGGAACCCGACCAGATCCGCTGGTTCCTCGACGGGGCCCTGTTCGCCGTCCGGACACCGGACGACCTGCGCGGCAATCGCTGGCCCTTCGATCAGCGCTTTCACCTGCTGCTCAACCTGGCGGTGGGAGGCACCTTTCCCGGCCCTCCCGATCCGGCTGACTTCCCGGCCGTGCTGGAAGTGGACTTCGTGCGCGTCTACGACCGCTCGGCTGCCCGCCTGGAAGGGGAGTTTCAGCTCCCCATCCTGGCCTCGGGAGTCTCCTACCGGGTCGTCAACGCCCCCGAAGCCGGCAACTTCCGCTGGAGCGTCCCCCCGCAGGCCCGCCTCGTCACCGGACAGGGCACCGATACGATCACGGTGGACTGGGAGCAGAGCGGCGGGACGGTCGGCGTCGAGTTCGACAGCGCCTGCGGCCCGCAGAGGCTGGAGCTGGAGGTCTCCATCCGCGCGCCCGATCTCATCGACCGGGTGGTGGAGGACTTCGAAGGGCCGGAGCCGCTGGAGGTGCTCTTCGCCTCCGGCCAGTACCAGGCCGAAGCCGCCAATCCCGCCCCCTCGGGACTCAACCCGTCCGATACTGTGGCCCGCTACCAGCGCAACGCGGGGGACAAGTTCGACGTGATCCTGTACCGGACCAGCGACTTCGCGGACGCGGCCGAGTACGTCCAGGGCCGCCGCCGCCTCTACCTGGACGTCTACACCGGCGCCGATCCCGGAACCGAGATGGTCCTGCAATTCGAAGCAGACGGCCGCACCAGCCCGACGAACTTCCCGCGTGGCCGGCACAGCACCTACACCGCCCGGACCACCGTCCGAAACCAGTGGGAGCGCCTCGAGTTCGAGTTCAGCGCCCGGCTGGACGGAGACACGCCCGACGACGCCATCGACAACCTGGTGCTGCTGACCGACCCCGGCTGGAACAGCGGCGACACCTGGTTCTTCGACAACCTGGCCAGCGCGGTGGTCGACGGAGTGCGCCCCGGGGCACCCGCCAACCTGCGGCTCGAGTCGATCGACACGGACCGCCTGCTGCTGGCCTGGGACGCGGCCTCGGACAACCTCGGCGTGGCCGGCTACCTGGTCTTCGCCAACGGCGTGCAGGCGGGCCAGACCGACCAGACCTCCTTCGAGCTGTCCGGCCTGACACCGGCGACGTCCTACCGGCTGAACGTTGCAACCCGCGACCTGGCCGGAAACCGTTCCCAGCCGTCGGCCGTGCTCGAGGTCGTCACCCCCGCGGCCAACGCCGTCGTCAACGGCGGCTTCGAAGACGGCGGGACGGCGCCCTGGGTGGGCGGCGCGCTCACCGGCGGCCCCACCCGCAGCGGCAGCTTCGCCCTCCAGGTCGGACCCGAAGGAGCCGGCCAGCGGGTGGAGGGCCTCGAGCCGGACACCGAATACCGCCTCTCGGCCTGGCTGGCGGCGGAAGCGGGCTCAGCGGTCTCGCTGGGCGCGGACGGCTTCGGGGGCCGGGTGGAGAGCCGCCCCGCCGGGTCGCGCGAATTCGAGCAGGTGACGGTGACGTTTCGAACCGGGCCCGGGGTCAGGACCGCGCGGATCTTCGTGAACCTGCACCCGCAGCGGCAAAGGCGAGGCTGGAACCGGCGGCAGCCCCTGGCGGGCTATGCCGACGACTTCGAGCTGATTCCGGCCGGCAACTGAGGGAGAAACCGAGATGAAGACACTGCTACCACTGGTTCTGCTGGCTCTTGGGATGCAAACCGCTGCAGACCCTCCTCACCTTCCACTCAAACAGGCGGCGGTCGAGTCGATCGAGGCGGAATCGGACGCCCTGGCCGAGCTGGCGGACCGGATCTGGGAATACGCCGAGACCGCCTTGCGGGAGCGGCGTTCGGCGGCCGTGCTGTCCGATTACCTGGAAGGAAAGGGCTTCCGCGTCCAGCGCGGAGTGGCCGGCATGCCCACCGCGTTCGTGGCCGAGTACGGCAGCGGCCGGCCCGTCATCGGCATCCTGGGCGAGTACGACGCCCTGCCCGGCCTCTCCCAGAAGGCGCAGCCGGAAAAGGAGCCGCTGGAGGCGGGTGCCGGGGGCCACGGCTGCGGCCCCAACCTGTTCGGACCGGCCAGCGCCGGGGCCGCCGTGGCCCTGCGGGAGTTGATCGAGGCGGGCCGGCTGACCGGCACCGTGCGCTTCTACGGAACGCCGGCGGAAGAAGCCGTGGGGGGAAAAGTCTACATGGTGAAGGCGGGCCTGTTCGACGACGTGGACGCGGCCCTGGCCTGGCATCCCAACACCGAGAACGAAGCCGACGTGCAGAGCAGCCAGGCGATCGCGGACTTCAAGGTGGACTTCTTCGGCCGGGCGGCCCATGCCGCCTTCGACCCCTGGAACGGCCGCAGCGCGCTGGACGGCGCCGACCTGTTCATTCACGCCCTGAACCTGATGCGCGAGCACGTGAAGCCGACGGTGCGCATTCACTACGTGATCGAGTCGGGCGGGCGGGTGCCCAACATCGTCCCGGAGGAGGCCACCGTCTGGTGCTGGGTGCGCGACTCCAGCCGGGCGGGAGTCAGCCACCTCCTCGAGAGGGTGAAGAAAGCAGCCGCCGGGGCCGCCCAGGCGACCGAAACGACGCACCGCTTCACCCTGCAGGCGGGAGACTACGAGGTCCTGCCCAACCGCGCCGGGGGGCTGCTGATGTACCGCAACCTCCAGTGGCTGGGCCCCATCGACTACAGCGACGAGGAGCAGGAGTTCGCCCGCACGTTGCAGCGCAACGCGGGGGTGGAGCCGGAGGGCCTGGACGGTTCGATTCAACCCTGGCGGGAGACCGCCGCCGACCCGGAGGGCGGGTCGACCGACGTGGGGGACGTCAGCTGGGTGGTGCCGGTGATCAACATGACCGCCACCACGGCGCCGGTGGGCGTTCCCTGGCACGGCTGGGCGGTGGTGGCCAGCGGGGGGACATCGATCGGGCACAAGGGAATGATGCTGGCGGCCAAGTCGATGGCGGCCACGGCGGTCGACCTGTTCGCGGACCCGGACGCCCTGGCCGGGGTACGCCGCGAGTTCGAGGAGAAGACGGCGGGTCACGTCTACCAGAGCTTCGTGACCGCCGACACGCCTCCGCTGCCGGCCGACTCGGGGAACTGAGTGGCACGGGCATCCCTGCCCGTGATTCCGGATGACGGGCTGAAAGGCCGTCCAGGCAGCCTGGAAGGCTGCCCCACACCAACCCCGTGGCGCGGGCATCCTGCCCGCGATTCCGGAAGGAAGGCCTGCAAAGCCGTCTTCGGCAGCCTGGAAGGCTGCCCCACACCCAGCCCGTGGCGCGGGCATCCTGCCCGCGATTCCGGATGGAAGGCCTGCAAGGCCGTCTTCGGCAGCCTGGAAGGCTGCCTCACACCCAGCCCGTGATTCCGAACAACGGCCTGCAAGGCCGTCTTCGG
>JBFGHG010000096.1:0-8026 GCA_041578395.1 Acidobacteriota bacterium | reverse complement strand
CGGCCGTGGTGGTCTTCTTCGTGGGACGGGAGCTGGCGCCCGGCTTCTTCCTCTTTTCCTTCGGGTCTTCTCAGCAGGCCGTGTCCCAGCCTCTTCCCGAGTTCCCGTCCGATCCCGACCGCTGGCTCAATTCGCCTCCCCTGAAGGTGGCCGGCCTGAAGGGGCAGGTGGTCTTCCTGGAGGTCTGGACCTTCGACTGAATCAACTGCGTACGATCCCTTCCCTGGGTCAGGGAAGTCCAGCAGAAGTACAGCGAGCGGGGCCTGCGGGTGATCGGCATTCACAGTCCGGAATTCCGGCACGAGCGCGAGCGGGAGGCGGTCCAGCGCAAGCTCGAAGAGTTCGAGATCACCTACCCCAACCTGATGGACAACGACTTCGCCTACTGGCGCAGCCTTCACAACCGCTACTGGCCGGCCTTCTACCTGGCCGACAAGGAAGGCGTCGTGCGCCACGTGCACATCGGCGAGACCCACCGCGGCAGCGCGGACGCCGCCAGGGTGGAGGAAGTGATCGAACGCCTGTTGGACGAGGAATGAAGCGGTGAGCCGGCCTTCCAGGCCTCGGAATGACGGGCAGGGATGCCCGTCTTACTCCTCCTCTTCCCGAATCAGCCGGACCTCCCACAGCGTCGCCAGCCGCCGGGCGTCGGCGCCCAGGCTGCTGCCGACCAGCAGGCCCTTGTTGTTGATGGCGGCCACCTGGCTCTGGCTGCCGCCTTCCAGACCCTGATCCAGGTCGACGGGGATCGGTCCCTGCTCGGTCCACAAAACGGCCAGGGAGCGCTCGGTCGCCGCCGAGCCGTCGCCGAAGGCGGCCACGATCTGTCCCAGGGCGTTGATGGCCAGTTCGTCTGCGGCGCCGGCCGGACCCAGGTCCTGCATGCCGCCCGCGGGAGTCCATCGGAAGAGCCGCGCCCGCTCGGGCAGTCCTTCCCGGGGGGCGCTCACGCTGCGGCCCGTCACCTGTCCCTGGTCGTCGATCGAGAGCGCGAAGCTGATCGGGTACTCCGGCCCCAGCGTTCCCAGCCGCAGGGTGCCCGTGGCGGGCGTCCAGACGAAAGCTTCGGGGAAGTCCTCTCCGAAATCCGCATAGCCCACGACGTGGCCGCGGTGGTTCACGGCCGTGGCGATGCTCAGGGCGGAGTCCTCCGGACCCACCAGCCGGAAGCCCTCTTCACGGTCCCACAGGAAAGCCTGCGAGCCGCTGTAGCCCACCACCTGGTCGTGTTCGTTCAGCGCCAGCGCCTCACCCCACTCCGGGGCGCCCAGATCGATCATCCCCTCGGTGGGAGTCCAGAGAATGGGCCGCAGCACCCCGGCGGCGTCGCGGCTCGCCCCGCTCACGTGGCCCCGTTCGCTGACGGCCGAAGGGAGGGTGAAGGGCCGGGACGGGTTCAGGGCGCCCAGATCGATCAAACCGGTGTCCGCCGTCCAGACGAAGCCGGCGAAGAGGCGGGCGTTGAAGGTCTCCACCAGCACCACTCCGCCTTCGTTGACCTGGAGGGCGCGGCTGTGCATCTGGAGGCCCACGCCCAGGTCGACCAGACCCGTGGAGGCGGACCAGGCGAAAGGCTTGTTCAAACCGGTGGCCGCCTGGCTGCGGCCCACCACCAATCCGGCGTCGTTGACGTCCGCCGCCGCGCTTTCGGTGCCGCCCAGCGTACCCAGTTCCAGACGGGTCACTTCGGCCCGCAGCACGGGCTGGCGCGGCCGCGGCTCGACGGGAGGCCGCTGGGGTTCTTCCTGGGGCCGGCGGGGGAGCACGATCCGTCCGCCCGCCCCCGCGCTGCGGACCGCGCCGCCCGCAACCGGTGGTGCCGGCTGCGGTTGGGTCACCCCGAGAGTCCGATGGGGCGGTGCCTCCGACCAGAGGGCCCGGGCGGTCGGGGTCAACCGCGGGGAGGTCGACACGCGCCTGCCGGGCCAAGCCCGCCGCTCGGCCACGTCCCGGTCCGACGGCTGTCGGACGGAGGGGCCGCTCCGCTCGGGGACCCCCGTCTCCGGGCCGGCCGCTCCGAAGGGAGGTTCGGCCTTCTGGCCGGTGAAGGACGCTTCGGGCCCTCCCGGGGTTCCGGCGGCTGGAATGCGCGAAAAACGTGCCGCTCTCAGGAAACCGGGCCGCCCCGGGGAAGAGACGGCGGTGCCGGCAGCGGCTTCGCTGGTGGTCCAGGGCTGCAGCGCCGCCAGCGGAAACAGTAGCAGCGCGGACAGGGCCAGGGCCGAAAGTCTGCCGGCAGCGCCGGGGAAATGCCGCCTCAGGCGCGGATCGAGCAAGGCCTTGAAGCGGTCCTTCAGCGCCGAGGACTGTGAGATCTCCAGGCGCCCCCAGAAGCGGCGCTGCGCCACGGCGCGGGCGATCTCCAGCAGGTGGCCGGCGTATTCCGAGGGCCGGGTGCCCGCGGCCAGGACTTCGTCGTCGCAGGCCCGCTCCCGATCCACCACCAGCCCGCGCGCCGCCAGCCAGACCAGGGGATTGGGCCAGTGCAGCAGGCAGGCGAGCTGTCCCGCCAGATTGGTCAGGTTGTCTCCCCGCTTGGCGTGGGCCAGTTCGTGCAGCAGGATCGAGCGCAACCGCGACACGGACCAGGTCCGGGCGACCTCGGGCAGCAGGATCACGGGCTCCCGAAAGCCGACCGAAAGGGCGACTTCGATCTTATCGCCGATCAGCAGCCGCACCGGACGCCGCAGGCCCAGAGCAGCGGCGGCGCTGCGCGACAGGTCCAGCCAGAGGGGATCGTCGACGGGCCGTGCCCGCGCGATCGCCCGCCGCACGCACACGAAGCCGAGCAGCAGCCGGGCGGCCAGCAGCAGGGCGCCGGCCGACCAGAGGAGGAGGAACAACGAGGAACCGGGAACCGGGAATGCGGAGAGGGCGAATTGCAGGTCCGAGATTCCGGGTTTTCGATTCGAGGTATCAGGTCTCGCGCCCGGCTCCGGGGTGGCGGCCGGAGTGGTCGCTGACCTCGAGACCGGGATGTGTGCGACGGCGGCCGGCGCGTCCGCGTGCTCGACTGCGGGTTCGGACGGCGGGGCCGCCGGGGGTGCGGGTTGGGTCGGGCTGCCTGGCGTCGGGGGAGCCAGCCAGGGGAGTTCCCAGGAGGGGACCAGCAGGGTGGTCACCGGCAGCAGCACCAGCAGCGAAAGGGTGCAGGTGCGGGCCAGGTGGCGGATCGAGGCGGAAGAGTCGCGCAGCAGCCGCAGAGCCGCCTGCGACAGGAGCAGGATCAGGGTCCCCTTGAGCAGGAGCAGGAGCAGCCACATCGGGGCGCTCCCCTGAAGGATCTCCTCCAGGTTCGGCATCAATCAACGCCCTTCTTTTCGTGCCTCTTCCACCAGGTCCAGAATCTGCCGGTAGTCGTCGTCGGACAGGTCCGAATCGGAAATGTCGAGCACCGCGGACACCATTTCCGTCGCGGAACCCTCGAAAAAGGTGTCCATCACGTGCTCGAGCATCGACTCGCGGGCACGCTCCTTGGGCGTCACCGGCGAGTAGACGTAATGGTAGCCCCGGCGCACGTGCTGCAGATGACCCTTGCGCTCGAGAACGCCCAGGAGAGTCCGGACGGTGGAATAGCTGGGCGGATCGGGCAGCGCTTCCATGACCTCCGCCGCCGTGCACTGCCCGAGCCGGTAGATCACGTCCATGATCTGCCGCTCCCGGCGGCTGAAGTCTTGCAGTTTCTTTCGACCCACTCGAGTCTCTCCTTTGCTCTGGAATTATACCCCCGGCAGGTGTGATTCTCGTGACACTCCGCACGGGAGTGCGAATAAATTAACAATTCCGGCCCCGGACGTCAATAAAATTGTGACCTTTCACCCCCTCGGGCATCTTGTAACCCGCAGTCGACATGCACCCAGCGGCGCCGGCGACCCGCCCGGGCAGGGCACGAAACGATTGACTCCGGCGCGCTGTGATGCTAAATTATTCGCATCCCCTTTCGGGGGTGGTACATGATGCGGTCACCTGAAGAGAATCGGGATTGGAGGCTGGCGAGGCAGGTCTGCCTGGGCCTGGTACTCGTCTGCCTGAGCGTTCCCGCCGCCGGTGCCGACCTGTCTTGCGGGTTCACACGTCTGAGCGACTCTCCCCGGGCCGGGCGCACCACCGAAGTCGCGGCGCTGAGTTCGTCCGGGCTGGAGGCGCTGCTGTTCAGCGACGCCGACCCCCTGGCTCAGCCCGGCAGCTTCGATTTCTACCGCGTATCACTCGAGGGGCGGACCCCGCGCCCGGAGCGCGCCACCCGCCTGGGACTCGAGCCTGCGGTCTTCGAGACGCTGGCGGCCAGCGACGACCTGCGCCGGGTGATCTTCCTCAGCGATGGCAACCTCACCGGTGAGAACCTCGATCTCAGCCCGGAGTTGTTTCTGGTCGATACGCTGACGGGCCGCCTCTTCCAGGTGACCAGCAGCGGCGCCCCCGAGGCGGCGGTGGTGGCCGCGGCGATCAGCGGCGACGGTACGGCGGTAGCCTACGTGCTGCGCGGCCGCGGCGGCACGCGGACGCTGGTGTGGCGCCGGCTGGACGGGTCCGGACCGGTCGAGCTGCAGCAGTTCAGCTCGCTGGCCGTGCCGCGCCAGCTGTCGATGAGCGCCGACGGGAGCCGGCTGGCCTATCAGCTGCGGTTCACGCTGAGCGATTTCAGCGAACTGCACCTCGTGGAAGCACCCGCCGGCACGGACGAACTGGTGCTGACCGCCGGCAGCATCGCGACCTCGTTTCTGAACCGCGAGGGCGATTTCCTGCTGGCGGTGACGGCCGCCGATCTGGCCGGCCTGAATCTGGACGGCAGCCTCGAGATCTTCGGCATCGAGTTGACCGAGAGCTTGAACGTCTCGCCGCCCCCGCTGGTTCCGCCGATCTCCCAGCTGACCGACTTTCCTCTCTCTTCGGGGGCGGTCTTCGACGCGCTTTCCTTCAGCGGCGACGGCCGGCGCATCGCCTTCCGCTCGAATCAGGACCTGCGGGGCTGGGACGGCGGCGGCGCCGCCAACTATTTCCTGCTGGACGCGGTCAGCGCCACCATCAGCCAGCTGACCTACTGGCGGGCGCCCCAGCAGGCCGGCGGCCCCATCCTGCTCGACGCCCGGGGAGCGCGCCTGGTGACGGCGTCCTCGGTGGACCCGATTTCGGGGCGGCCGCAGTCGAGCCGTGAGGCGTTCTTGCTGGAATGCGAAGCGGCCCTGGTGCGCTACGTGCCCCAGGTCGGCAACGGCGTGGCCTCTCCCCTGCGCTTCTCGACCAGCTTCGTGCTTTCCAACACCGGCGAGAACGGCTCCGTACGGGTGGACTTCTTCGATCAGCAGGGCCGCCCGCTGCCCTTCCCTCTGGAGGGACACGGCGTGCACTCCTCCTACTTCTTCCCCGTGCAGGCGGGCACGCCGCTGCTGTTGTCCAGCGGCGGACAGGGACCCATCCGGGCCGGCTACGCACGCGTGCAGGCGCCCGCCAGGATCACCGGCAACGCGGTCTTCACCGGGGCCAGGCATGCCAACAACGGCGTGCTGTACGAGGCGGCCGTTCCTCTCTCCGAGCCCCTGTCGGACTTCAGCATCGTGGTCACCACGCGGGGCAACTTCCTGACCGGGCTGGCCCTGGTCAACCCCATGAACCCGTCGGACGGGGACGCGGCGCCCAGCCGGGCGGTGGTCACGCTGCGGCTGTACGACGGCGACTTTCAGCTGCTGGACCAGCGCCAGTTGGTCCTCGAGGGCGGCGCCCACACGGCGGAGTTCCTGGAACGCTCTTTCGGTTCGGTGGCGGGCATTCAGGATTTCGTGGGTGTGCTGACCGTCTCGAGCACGCGGCCGCTGGCGGCCGTCGCCCTGCGCCAGAACGGGGATCTGCCCACCCTGACCACGCTCACCGTCGCGCCGGGCCGCGCCGACCAGTAGTCACCGTCTGCGCCGCGCCGGCTGTTTTTTTTCTAGGAGCGTGTCCACTGTAGTGGACCGGTCCCAGCCGGCATTATTCGTAGTTTCGCCGCGCTCGCAGCCGAAAGGTTCGTGAGTAGTGCCGGCTGGGTCGAGGGGCTGGGCCAAGGCGCCGAGTTGCTGCGAGGCGTTTTGCGGCGCTAGACTCCAGCAACATGATTACCGCTCTGGCCGGAGGCATCGGGGCCGCCCGATTCCTGCGCGGTCTGGTGAAGGAGATTCCGGCCGCCGAGGTGGCCGTGATCGGCAATACCGGCGACGATCTCTGGCTGCACGGCCTGCGTGTCTGCCCGGATCTGGACACGGTGCTGTACACCCTCACGGGCCGGGTGAATCCGGACACGGGCTGGGGCGTCGAGCGGGATACTTTTCACTGCCTCGAGCAGCTGGGCGAGTTGGGGGCGGAGACGTGGTTCCGCCTGGGCGACCGCGACCTGGCCGTCCACCTGTTCCGGACCGAGAAGCTGGGCGGGGGCTGGACGCTCGCACGCGTCACCCGCAGCCTGTGCGAGGCCTTCGGCTTGGCCGCCCGTCTGCTGCCCATGTGCGAGGGGTATCATCCCACCCTGGTGAAGACGCCGCAGGGCCGGCTCCACCTGCAGGAGTATTTCGTCCGCGAGCGCTGCCGGCCGCGGGTGGAAGGGTTCGTCTACAGCGGGTTGGAGGAGGCGGCACTGGAGCCGGAGGTGGCCGCCGCCCTCGAGCTGTCCGAGATGGTGATCCTGTGCCCCAGCAATCCCTTCATCAGCCTGGCGCCGATTCTGGAGGTCCCCGGCCTGCGCGGGCGGCTCCGGGAACATCCCCGAGTGGTGGCCATCACTCCGCTGATCGGGGGACGCGCGGTCAAGGGCCCGGCGGCGCGCATGCTGGCCGACCTGGGGCTGGAGGTGTCGGCGGCGGGGGTGGCGAAGCTGTACCGCGGCCTGGTGAACCGCTTCGTACTGGACCGGCGCGACGCCGCTCTGGCCGGACAGATCGAGACGCTCGAAATGGAGGTGCAGGTGGCCGACACCCTGATGAGCGACGACGCAGCCAGCCGGCGTCTGGCGGCGGCCGTGCTGGAGGGTCCGTGAAGCTGATCCTGATTCCCTGGAAGGGGTCCCTGACCGCCAAGCAGCGCCTGGCGGGCGTCTCCAGCCGGCGCCAGCGGGCGGGACTGGCCCGCTGCATGCTGCGCGACGTGGCCGGAGCCGTCGAGGAGCTTCGGCCTGCCCCCCGAGTGGCCCTGCTGGGAGGCGGGCCGTGGGCGGCGGGCTTCGCCCGGCGGCGCGGCTGGGAATTCCTGGCCGAGCGGCGGCCGCGGTCCGAGAGCGCCTCGGTCGATCGGGCCCTCGCCCGGCTGGCGCGGCAGGGCGTGTCCAGCGTCCTTCGGCTGCCGGCGGACGTGCCCCTGGTAGAGGCTCCGGACCTTGCCCGGCTGCTCGGGCTCTGGCTGCCGCAACCGGGAGCCCTGCTGGTTCCGTCCAGGGACGGGACGGGTACCAACGCCCTGCTGCGAAGCCCGCCCGACGCCTTCCCGTCCTGCTTCGGACCGGGCAGCCGCCTCCTGCACGGCCGCGCCGCCCGCCGGGCGAAGGTGCCCCTGCAGGTCGTCTGCAACCGGAGGCTGGAGCTGGACCTGGACACTCCGGCCGATCTGCTGGAGTTCTGCCGCCGCGGCGGGGACGGGCACACTCGGCGCTTTCTGCGAACGCACCGGATCGAGGAGAAACTGAACGATGCTGCCTCCTGAGATTCGACTGATCGGGATCACCGGGATACCCGAGATCGAAGCCGGCGACCCGCTGGCCGAGCTGCTCAGCGCCGCACTGGACCGGTGTGCCGTGGGGTGTGTGCCCGGCGATGTCCTGGTGGTGGCGCAGAAAGTGGTGTCCAAAGCGGAGGGGCGCCTGGTCGAGCTGGACAGCATCGAGCCGGGCGAGCCGGCCCGGGCCTGGGCGGCGGCTCACGGCAAGGACCCCCGGATGGTGGAACTGGTGCTGCGGGAGTCGCGGCGGGTGGTGCGGATGGACCGGGGCCGGCTGATCGTCGAGACGCGGCAGGGGTACGTCTGCGCCAACGCCGGAGTCGTCGCCTCCAGCACCCCGCGCGGT
>JBFGHG010000095.1:0-8070 GCA_041578395.1 Acidobacteriota bacterium | reverse complement strand
TGTGGCGCGGCCTTCCAGGCCGTGATTGTTCCGTGCTGCCCGGAATCACGGGCAGGGATGCCCGCGCCACACCACTCAGAATCGGTAGCTCACCCTGGTGTACCAGGCTCCGCCGTTGAAGCCGAAGGGCGCGGTGCGGCGGGGGTAGACGAAGATGCCGTTGAAGGAGATCTCCGGACGGTTGCGGTCGGGGAAGACGTCGAAGATGTTCTGGGCGCCGACCCCGATCCCGATGCCGTTGCCGAACTTGTAGCTGAAGTCCAGGTCGGTGAGCCACTTGCCCTCGAAGACCTGGTCGATGGCCGGGTTGCCGGAGCTCTCCACCGTCTTGACGTTCCCGAAGAAGTTGAAGCGCACCTGACCGCTGAACCCGCCCGTCTCGTACTTGGCCGCGAGGTTGTAGTGGGCCCGCGGCTGGGCGTACTCCACTCGCTCCCGCTCGATGCGGTCGAAGATCGTGTCGCCCCGGCCGGCCAGCACCGGCGGCGTCCTGACCGTGCCCACCACGTCGGTGCGGTTCCAGTTGGCGGCCGCGGTGAACTTGAAGCTGCTGCGCTCGCCGATCGGCCTGAAGTAGGCCAGCACCACGTCCACCCCCTCCGTCTCGGTGTCGATGGCGTTGGTGAAGAACTGCGCCGCGTTGGCGCCGAACGGTTCCAGCACCATGCGCACCGGACCCGGTACCGGGTTGCCGGCCGCATCGGTCTCTGCCTGGAACTGCCCGCTGATCACGATCCGGTCGTCGATGTCGGTCTTGAAGAAATCGGCTGTCAGCGAGAGGCTGTCCGCCGGACGGGTGGTGAAGCCCAGGCTGTAGCTGACCGAGGTCTCCTCCTGCAGCTCGGGGACGCCGAAGCCCTGGGTGATGGGGCTGTTGTTGGCGAAGGTCCCCACCTCGAAGGGGATCAGATCGCCGGTGGCCTGGGAGAAGACGAACTGCGTGCTGGTGTTGTTGAAGAAGGCCTGGTGCAGCGAGGGGGCGCGAAAGCCATTGCTGACCGATCCGCGCACGGCGAACCGGTCGTGGAACTCGTACCGGGCGGCCACCTTGCCGCTGACGTTGCCTCCGAAATCGCTGTAGCGCTCGACGCGGCCCGCCAGCGCCAGCAGGAATCGCTCGCCCACCGGGATCTCGGCGTCCGCGTAGCCCGCCACGTTGGTGCGCGACTCGTCCACTTCGTTGGAGGGGCGGAACCCGGGAAAGACCTGGATGCCCGCGGCGGCGCGGCCGCCGAACTGGTCCGGGACGCCGCCGTCGAGGAACGACACCGGCTCGCCCGCCTCGATCTCGTAGTTGTCGCGCCGTACTTCCGCCCCGAAGGCCAAATTGACGTTGCGCGCCTTGCCGTAGACGTCGAAGTTGAAGGTCTGCTGCCGGAAGTTGAGCTGCCCGGCGCGCGCCGCCGTGGGGCTGGCCGCTCCCAGCGAGGCGTTGACCGAGTTGGAGATGAAGAACTCGAAGGTATTGGAGCCCAGCGTGATGCTGGCGTCCAGGGCCCAGGTGCCGAAGCGGTGCCGGAAGCCGCCCACGAAGGACAGGTCCTCCACGTCGGTGTTGATCAGGGGCAGAAAGCCATCGGGATGGATGGCCGGCACGTTGCGGCCGTCCAGCGACCGGCGGTAGAAGCCGCCCGACTCGCCGTCACGCTGCGAGGCGCCCCCGAAGAAGTAGAGGTCCGATTTTTCGGTCAGACCCACCTCCGAGTTGACGAAGAAGTGGATGTTGGACGACTCCGCGTCCCCGTAGCGGTGGTTGTTGCGGTCGAACGTGATTTCACGAGGGTCGGGCGAGCCGTCGGGCAGCGACAGGTACTGCTGCCGCGGATCGAACCCCGAGCGGTTGGTGAAGCCCCGGTCCCGCCACTCCGCTGTCAGGTTGATGAAGCCCCGATCGCCGAGTTTTTCGCCATGGTTGGCGCTCAGCACGAAGGATTCGCCGTCCCCTTTGAAGGTCTGCCCGGCGGTGAAGGACACGTCGGTGTGCTCCGTCTGGTCCTCCAGCACGATGTTCAGCACGCCGGCGATGGCGTCCGAGCCGTACTGGGCGGAGGCGCCGTCGCGCAGGATCTCGATCTTCTTGATCGCGGAGGCCGGAATGGCGTTCAGGTCGACGCCCGCCGTGCCACGTCCCACCGACCCGTTGACGTGCACCAGCGCGCTGGGGTGGCGGCGCTTGCCGTTGACCAGGACCAGCGTCTGGTCCGGCCCCAGGCCGCGCAGCGTGGAGGGGCGCACGATGTCGGTACCGTCGCTGATGGTGGAGGTGGAGAAGTTGAAGGAGGGGGCCAGGAACTGAATGATGCGGCTGGTCTCCACCTGCCCGGTCTCCCGGATGTCCTCGGTCACCAGCACGTCCACGGGCACCGGTGTCTCGATGGCCGTGCGCGCGGCGCGCGTACCGATCACCACCACCTCCTGCCCGAACTCGGGGAGGATCAGGCGCAACCGGATGTTCGACTCCACCGGACCCGGCGCGGCCACGCGGACCAGCCGGTCTTCCGGAAAGTACCCGATCTTGGTGAACACCACCGTGTAGGTCCCGGGCGCCACCGTGAAGGTATACCGGCCGTCGGCGCCCGTGGTGGCGGCCTGGCCGGTCTCGGCGACCGTGACCTCCACGTCCGCGAGCGCCCGCCCGTCGGCGTCGGTGACCCGTCCCGCCAGCGTGACGTCGGCCTCCTGCGCCAGCACACCGGAGGCGAATGACGCCAGCAGAATCAAGGAAAAGAGAAGCACGCCCAAACGGGAACCGTTCATATCGACCCTCCCCATGTTTGTCTCGATCATATAGGAACGCTCCGACAAATGCTCCGCGGGCATGGACCCCTTTCAACCTTCACTATTCAAAATTCATCATTCCCCGGGAACGTCAGGGCATCTTTGTTCGTCTGAGCTACCGGGAGTGCCTCCCAAGTTTTGGGGGAGAGGTGAGTATTTGCTCAAAAAACTGATTCTGATCCTGGTGGCGGGCCTGTTCGTCGGGTGGGTGGGCCTGCGTCTCTACGAGAAAATGACCCCGGCCTCGGGCGCCGCGGACGGTCCCCGGCGCGGTTTCGGGCCCGCCGCCCTGCTGGTGGAATCGGCGCAACCCACGTACCGGAGCTTCGACCGCTCGCTGGACGTGCTCGGCGAACTGCAGGCCCAGGCGACCGTGGAGGTGATGTCCCGCATCAGCGGGCGCCTGCAGTCGGTCCAGGCCGACCGCGGCGACGCGGTGCGGGAGGGTCAGCTGCTGGCGGTGGTCGAGGACGAGGACCTGCAACAGCAAATCCGGCGGTCGGAGGCCTCCATCGAGGTGACCCGGGCCGCGGCGCGCCGGGAAGAGGCGACCCTCGAGAACCTGCGCGTACAGTTGCGCCGCATCGAAACGCTCCACGACGAAGAACTGGTCTCGCTGCAGGACCTGCAGGACCTGCAGAGCCGCGTGGCGGTGGCTGAATCACAGCTGGAGCTGGCGCGAGCCCAGATCCGGCAGGCCGAGGCCGCCCTCAAGGAGCTGCAGATTCAGCAGGAGCAGACGCGGATCTACTCGCCGCTCAATGGCCTGGTGGCCACCAGGCACCTGGACCCCGGTGCGCTGGTCAGTCCGTCGGTTCCGATCCTGTCGGTGCTTCGCGTGAACCGGGTCAAGACGGTGATCCCCGTCCCGGAGTCGAGCCTGGGCGCAGTAGAGGTCGGTCTGCCCGCGACCGTGACCGTGGACGCCTACAAGGACCGCGAGTACCGCGGCACGATCAGCCGCATCAGCCCCTTTCTGGACGCCGAGACGCGCAGCGCCGACGTGGAGATCGAGATCCCCAACCCGGGCGGGCTGCTCAAGCCGGGCATGTTCGCCCGCGTGCGGCTGGACGCGAAGCTCTCCGAGCAGCTGCTGGCGATTCCGCGCTCCGCCCTGATCCAGCGCGGGGATCAGAAGGGGGTCTACCTGGTGACGACCGAGCTGACGGCCGCCTTTCAGCCGATCGAGATCGGGAGGATTCAGGGGGGGTATGTGGAGGTGGTGGGAGGGTTGGATCCGACTGCCCAGATCGTCACGACGGGGGCGCAGAATCTCAACGATGGGGATTCGATCCGCCTGAATCAAGCGGATTAAGGCTCAAATCTCAAATTTCAAATCTCAAATCTCAAATCTCAAGTAATTTTCAATGTTCAATTCTCAATGTTCAAACTGGTTGAGGCGGAGTTGAGATGAACTTGCCGAAGCTCGCCATACGGCGTCCTGTGTTCATTACCGTCCTGGTCCTCATGGTCGTGCTGTTGGGGGCGATTTCGTTTTCGCGGCTGCCGGTGGATTTGATGCCCGACATCAGCCTGCCCACCCTGACGGTGCGGACCAATTACACCGGCGTGGGCCCTCGGGAGATGGAGGAACTGGTCTCGATGCCCATGGAGCGGGCGCTTTCTTCCACTCCGGGGGTGGAGGAGATCACTTCCAGCTCTTCGGAAGGGACCAGCTCGGTGCGGCTCTCCTTCGAGTGGGGGACGGACCTGGACGCGGCGGCCGACGAGGTGCGCACGCGCATCGACCGCACGCGGGGGCAGTTGCCGGAGGACGCCGAACCGCCGACCATCTTCAAGTTCGACGTCAACGCCTTCCCGATCCTCTTCATGGGCGTGTACAGCGACATGAACCCGCGCGACCTGCGGGAGTTCGTGGAGAACCAGATCCAGTACCGCTTCGAGCGGCTGCCGGGGGTGGCACAGGCCGACATCTGGGGCGGTTTGCAGCGGGAGATCCACGTCAACCTGGACCGGGGCAAGATGAACGCGCTGCGGCTGGACCCGGCCCAGGTCTCGGCGGCGCTGCGGCGGGAAAACCTGAACGAGCCCGCCGGGCAGGTGATCGAGGGCGACTTCGAGGTGCTGATGCGCACCGAGGGGCAGTTCCACAGCCTGGAACAGATCTCCAACACCATGGTGGCCCGCCGCGAGGGGCGTCCCGTCTACATCCGGGACATCGCCACGGTCGAGGACAAGTACCAGGAGATCCGCAATCTGGTGCGGATCAACGGCAAGCCGGGGCTGCGGGTGGCGGTCCGCAAGCAGTCGGGCGCCAACACCGTGGACGTGGCCCACGCCGTGCACCGGGAGATCGAGCGGATCAACCGCGACTTCCGCCAGGTCGAGGTGGTCTCGATCTACGACACTTCCGAGTTCATCGAACGCTCGGTGGCCAACGTGCGCGACGCGGCGATGTACGGATCGATCCTGGCCGTGCTGGTGCTGCTGCTGTTTCTGCGCAACATCCGCACCACGCTGATCATCGGCGTGACCATCCCGATTTCGGTGATCGCCACCTTCGGCCTGATGTACTTCTACGGCTTCACCCTGAACACGGTCAGCTTCGGGGGGCTGGCCCTGGGGGTGGGCATCCTGGTGGACAACTCGATCGTGGTGCTGGAGAACATCTTCCGGCACCGGCAGGGCGGGGAAGGCAAAGAGGAAGCGGCCCGCAAGGGGACCGACGAGGTGGCCACGGCGATCACCGCTTCCACCCTGACGACGATCGTGGTCTTTTTGCCGGTGGTCTTCATGACCGGCGTGTCGGGCGTGATGTTTCAGCAGCTGGCCTGGGTCGTCTCCTTTTCGCTGTTCAGCTCGCTGCTGGTGGCGCTGACCCTGATCCCGCTGCTTTCGAGCCGGGTCATCCGGGTGCGCGAGCCCAACAAGGAGAGCTGGAGCTACCGCTTCATTCACGGCACCGCCACGCTGCTGGACCGGCTGGACGAGTCGTACGGGCGGGGCATCGCCTGGGCGCTGCGTCACCGGCTGGTGATCGTGACCTCCACGGTGCTGGTCTTCGCCGGGACCTTCTTCCTGGTGCAGTTCATCGGGTTCGAACTGCAGCCGGAGACGGACGAGGGGGAAGTGCGGGTCAATCTGCAGCTGCCCACGGGATCGCGCCTGGAGGCGACCGACGAGGTGGCCCGCCAGGCGGTGGAGGTGGTCCGGCGCGAGGTCCCCGAGATCCGCGACTGGATGACGGAAGTCGGTTCGCCGGGCGGCTGGCGCACGGCCAACACCAACACGGCTTCGCTGCGGCTGAGCCTGGTCCCCAAGACGGATCGGACCCGCTCGAGCCAGGAGATCGCCAACCACCTGCGCCCGATTTTCGCGCAGTATCCGGGGGTCGTCTCACGGGTGTACGCCAGCGGCGGCAACTGGATCCTCCGGTTCGCGCAGGGCGACTCGGGGCGGCTCTCGCTGGACATCCGCGGCTTCGACCTGGTGAAGAGCTACGACCTGGCGGTGGAGATCAAGAGGCTGATGGAGCAGACCGACGGCGTGACGGACGTGCGCATCGGGCGGGAGCCGGGGCGCCCCGAGACCCACATCCGGGTCGACCGCGCCAAGGCGGCGACCATGGGCCTGTCGGTCGCCGATATCGCCACCAACGTGCGCACCAGCATCGGTGGCACGACGGCGACTTACTTCCGCCAGGGGGGCAAAGAGTACCCGATCCTGGTGCGCTACGCCGAGAGCGACCGGCAGAAGGCCGAGGACGTCCTGGGGGTTCCGATCCAGACCCCCGGCGGGATGGTGGTGCCACTGAGCAGCCTGGTGCGGCTGGAGCGGGCCGAGGGCCCGATCGTGATCGAGCGCAAGGACCAGCAGCGGGTGGTGCCGGTGTCCGCCGATCTGGCGGGCACCCGCGACATGGGATCGATCGTGGCGGAGCTGTCGGAAAGCTTCCAGTCGCTGCGCGTGCCGCCCGACACGGCGCTGGTCTTTTCGGGCGAGTGGGAGGAGCAGCAGGAGTCCTTCCTGGCGCTGCAGATCAGCCTGCTGCTGGCGGTGGTGCTGGTCTACCTGGTGATGGCGGCCCAGTTCGAATCCTTCAAGTACCCCTTCCTGATCATGTTCTCGCTGCCGCTGGCGGCGGTGGGCGTCATCCTGAGCCTGTTTCTGACGGACACCAACTTCAACATGCAGGCCTTCATCGGCGCCATCATGCTGGTGGGGATCGTGGTCAACAACGCCATCGTGCTGGTCGACTACGTGCTGCAGCTGCAGCGCATCCACGGGCTGCCGCTGGTGGAGGCGCTGGTGACGGGCGGGCGGCGGCGGCTGCGGCCGATTCTGATGACCACCGCCACCACGGTGCTGGGGCTGGTGCCGATGTCGCTGGGGTTCGGCGAGGGGGGCGAGCTGCAGGCGCCGATGGCTCGGGTGCTGATCGGCGGATTGCTGAGCTCGACCTTCATCACGCTCTTCTTCATTCCGACGCTGTACCTGACGATGGAGAGCCTCAGTTTGAAGCGCCGGGAGGCGAAGGAGATGAAGGACTTCGGCGCCGAGCCGGTGTGAGCGAGGCTACTTCCGCAGCCGCACCGTAATCGTCTTTTCGGCCGCCGTGCCCACGATCACGACGTTCGCGCCGGATTTCGCGTCGGTGGATTCCCAGCCCCGGTATCCCTCGCAGCTGACCACCACGGTGATCGGGGTGTCCGGCGGCACCAGCATTTGCAGCGGGTCGCCCCCCACCGACATCGCGGTGTGAGATTGGCCGGCGCGTCGAACCAGCAGCCGGGCCTGGGGCAGCGGCGCGCCGCTGGATGCGTCCACCGCCCGGACGGTCAGACGGCCGGCGGGGGGACCCAGACGCAGCGTGACTCGCGCAGTTCGGCCGGGCTCGATCATGACCTGCTGCTGCGATCCCTCCGTCGAGGCGAAGGCGTAGAGCGGATCGGGATAGAAGTCCTCGGTCTTGAAGGCGGCCACCCGGTACGGTCCCGGCTCGATGCCTTCGACGCTCACGCGGCCCTGCTCATCGGTCAGGTGATAGATGATGCGTCCGCCCATGGGGCGCGAAAGGTGCAGCAAGTAGACGCTGGCACGCTCGACGGGCAGTTCCTTCTTGAGCGTGAAAACCCGGACTTCCACGGCACCGGTTGCGGGTTGCGCTTCGATCCCGACCGGAACTGCGAAAAGCAGAAGCCCCAACCAGGGCAGGGTCCGGGAGAAACGTAGAATCCCCATTTCGGTTCCTCCGTCGCCTTCAGCTTGGAGTCGAAAGGCGGCGGCTGGGTTCATGGATCCAGCACCAAAGTGGCCTTCGGCCGGCTTCCC
>JBFGHG010000094.1:0-8088 GCA_041578395.1 Acidobacteriota bacterium | reverse complement strand
GCAACAGTCGCGGAACACAGTGGCGCGGGCATCCTGCCCGTGATTCGGCAAGATCGCGGCCTGGAATGCCGCGCCACCTTCACCCCTTTAGCAGCCGCGTCTCGATCATGGCGCAGGCGTGGTAGACCGCTTTCAGCCCGCTTTCGGCGCACAGCCGAATCGCCTCGTCCGACTCCGCCCCCGGCTGCATCCAGACGCGCTCGATGCCCGCCTCCAGGCAGTCGCGGATCACCTGGAGCGTCTCCGCGGGAGGCACCACGATGTCCACCACGCCGGGCTTGACCGGCAGGACATGAACGCTCTCGTAGACCGTCAGGTCGCCCGCGCGGCTCCCTTTGCGGTTCACGGGAAAGACCACGTACCCGGCGGCCTTCAGGTCGTGCACGATCAGGTGGCCGTACTTGCGCCGGTTGGCGGAGTACCCCACCACGGCCCAGACGGGTTGTTCGACGCATTCGCGGATCAGCTGCTCCATAATCTTCCGTGGTAGTGTACGGATTCTGGAGGCTGCATGCGAAGTGCGTTCATTGTGCTGACGATCCTGGCGCTCCCCAGCGCCGCACTTTTTTTCTTCTCGGAGCTGGCGCCCCCCGACCGGGCACCGCAGGTGGTGACCGTGGAGTCTCCGGCCGGAGAGGGCAGCGGCCAGTCCAACCTGCACACCTCCGACACCGGCGAAGTCCTGCTCAGCTGGATCGAGCCCGCCGGCGAGGGGAGCCACCAGCTGCGTTTTTCCCGCTGGAACGGCCAGGGCTGGTCCGCGCCCCGGACGATTGCCGAAGGCGCCGAATGGTTCGTCAACTGGGCGGACTTCCCCTCCATGGCGTCGGTCGGAGAGGACTTCCTGGCCGCCCACACGCTGGTCAGAAACGGCGAGCGCTGGTACGACTACGACATCCACCTGCGGCTCTCGACCGACGGCGGGCAGAGCTGGTCCGACGCGCTGATCCCGCACCGGGACGGCGTGTCGGCCGAACACGGCTTCGTCTCGCTCCTGCCCCTGGAGGACCGCCTGGCCGCCGTCTGGCTGGACGGTCGCAACGCCGGTGAGGATCACGGCAGCGGGGCCATGACGCTGCGCTACGCCGTGATCGACCGCGCCGGCGGGCTCAGCGAGGAGGCCGAGCTGGACTCCCGCGTCTGCGACTGCTGCCAGACCTCGGCGGCCCGCACCTCGCGAGGCCTGCTGGTGGCCTACCGGGACCGCTCGCCCGACGAAATCCGCGACATCGGGATCGTCCGGCTGGAGGAGGGGCGCTGGGGCGAGCCGGCTCTGGTTCACGCCGACGGCTGGAAGATCGCGGGCTGCCCGGTCAACGGCCCGGCCCTGGACGCCCGCCAAGACCGGGTGGCGGTGGCGTGGTACACCCAGGCGGAGGACACGCCGCAGGTGCGGCTGGCCTTCTCAGCCGACGCCGGGCGGACGTTTTCCGACCCGGTGCGGGTCGACGAGGGCGAGACCATGGGCCGGGTGGACGCGTTGCTGCTGCCGGACGGCTCAGCGGCCGTGGCCTGGATGGAGTTCGGCGAGGGAGACGAGGTCCGGCTGCTGGTCCGCCGCATCACGGCCGCCGGCCGCCGCTTCCCCCCGATCCTCGTCGCCACCACCGACTCCTCCCGCCGCAGCGGCTTCCCGCATTTGGCTCTGGCGGGCGGCGAGCTGCTGATCGCCTGGACCTCGACCGAGTCTGATCGAGTCAGGACTGCCCGGATCTCGACCCGTGCACTCCAGTCCGATGCCGAGACGAGGAGGCCGAATTGAGCGACGCAACCGCGAAGCGCAACTGGAGCGTACGGCTGATCCTGGCGTTGCTATCCGCAGTAATCCTCATGGTCACCATCTTTCAGAACACCGAGGTGATCGCCCTGCGGTTTTTTTTCTGGGAACTGGAGGTCTCGCAGATCGTGGTGGTCGGGCTGGCTGGGTTGCTGGGCCTTCTCATCGGTTTTTTCGCCGGTCGTCTTCACCGGGGCCGCTCTCAGGCGAGCCGCCCGGGGGAGGGTGGGTAACCTGGGCGTCTTCGTGGCCGCAAGTTGACCCGGCGCCCGCTCCAACGCCCCCGGCGATTCACGGGACATTCTCCAGCAGCATTTCTCCCACCACCGCCGCGTCCAGGTGCAGGTCCGGCAGGCGCTTCAGGAAGTCGGCCGGCGACTCGACGATCGGCTCCCCCTCCGCGTTCAGCGAGGTGTTGATCAGCAGCGGCAGGCCGGTCCGGCGTCGGAAGGCTGCCAGCACGTCCCGCAACAGCGGATTGTCTTTCCCCACGCTCTGGTAGCGGCAGTAGTTGTTCAGCGACACGCTTTCGAACTCGCGCCGGCGCCGGCTGCGGATGCGGTGCATGAAAGACATGAAGGGGGAGGGATACTCGTCGCTGAAGTACTCCCCCAGCTGCTCCCGCAGGATGGAGACGCCGAAGGGCTTGAGCAGGTCGCGCTGCTTGACGCGGGCGGGGTCCGGAATGCGGGGATTGATCAGGATGCAGCGGCTCCCCAGGCTGCGCGGCCCGAACTCCATCCGGCCGGTAAACCACCCCACCGTCTTGCCCGCCGCCAGCAGTTCGGCCGCCGACTCGGCGGGTTCGTCCACTTTGCGAAAGGGGAGTCCGGCGGCGTGCAACGCCTCGTCCCAATCGCCGGACGTATACTCCGTCCCCCAGAAACTGTGGTTCATCCGCTCCCGCGGGGCCTTCTCTCCCAGATAGGCCAGCGGCGCGCCCAGGGCCAGTCCGCTGTTGCCGGGGGCGGGGGGTACGAACAGCTCTTCGATGTCGGTCTGCTCCAGGATGCGCGCGTTCAGCAGCGAGTTGTAGGCCAGCCCTCCCGTGAAGACCAGGCGCGGAATTCGATGCTGCCGGTAGAGGTCCTCGATGATCGTGAAGATCACCTCTTCGGTGAGGTGCTGCAGCGAGGCGGCCAGGTTCTGATGGCGGGCCTCGAGGGGCGCGCCCGGCTCGCGGTGCTCCCCCAGCAGCCGCACCAGGTTCTGGTTGAAGAGCTTTCCGATGTCGGGCGCCTGCTCCGCCCAGCTGGTGCCCACGCCCCGCTCGGTGTCGAAGTATTCGAGGTCGAGTTTGATCCGCCCCGGCTCGTAGTGGATGATGGTGCGCAGCCGGTGGGTGAACTCCGGGTAGCCGTACGTCGACAGCCCCATCACCTTGCTCTCGTCCCCGTAGCCGCGAAACCCGAGGAACTGCGTGACCATGGTGTAGAACAGCCCCACCGAGTGGGGAAAGGCGACTTCCCCGACGACCTCGATGTCGTGACCGCGTCCCACCGCGGTCTTGAGCGAGACGAAGTCGCCGAAAGCGTCGCACGACAGCAGCAGGGCTTCCTCGAAGGGGCTGTAGTGAAACCCGCTGCGCATGTGCGACAGGTGGTGGTCCTCCTCGCGCAGCTTGAACACCAGCGACTCGACCGGCACCCCGAAATGGCCCGCCAGAGTCTCCTTGAAGTTGATCAGCTTCAGGTTCATCCGGTAGCGGTCGTACAGCGAGGTGATCCGGTAGATCCGGTCCTGGTAGTGGATCTGGTCGTTGTTGACGATGCGGGTGTTGGTGGAGCGCGGGTAGGCGATCAGGTCGACGTCGCGGAACTCGAGGCCCGCCTGCCGCAGGCAGAACGCGATGGAGTGCAGCGGCAGCCCCGCCGAGAACTTCACCCGGTTGAAGCGCTCCTCCTCGGCTGCCGCCACCAGCCGCCCGTCCACGAAGACGGCGGCGGAGGCGTTGGCATGGTAGAAGTTGAGGCCCAGGATGTTCATCCCGGCAGAGAGTAGCAGATGGTGCGCAACGAGGAACGGCGAATGAGAATTGACCGGGTGCTCGAGACCTGCCTGTACGTCGACGATCTGGAGGCGGCGCAGGAGTTTTATTCGGGGGTGTTGGGGTTGGAGGTCTTTTCGGCGGCCGGCGGCCGGGACGTGTTCTTCCGGTGCGGCAGGGGGATGCTGCTGCTGTTCGACCCCTCCAAGACCCGCACGGCCGACTCCGACGTGCCTCCCCACGGCGCCGCCGGGGCGGGGCACGTGGCGTTCGCGGTCGAGACGAAGGACCTGGACGGCTGGAGACGGCGACTGCGAGAGCATCGCGTCCCGGTCGAGCAGGAACTCACCTGGCCCGGCGGCGGCCAATCCATCTACTTCCGAGACCCCGCCGGCAACAGCCTCGAACTGGCCACCCCTTCCGTCTGGAACCCGAGAGACTGAAACCTGTCGTCAAAACGCCAGTTTCAGCACCCCGAACACCACTCCGATCAGCAACAGCGGAATGGCCAGCACCAGCAGCACCAAGGGGACCACCACGGCCAGCACGGGCAGCACGACCCCACCCACAACGAACCCCAGGATCGCCAGCGGAATTCCGACCACCAGGCCGAGGGTCAGCTTGACGGCCCAGAATCCGACCTGCAGGGGAATCGTGACCAGCCAGATCAGGAACTTCACCAGGAAGTACAGGATCACGAATCCCGCCACGGCGACACCCACGATCAAAAACAGAAGCTCCAACATCTCTTTCTCCTCACCCGGGCGGCACTCACACGAGCCCACCCACCTCAACACTCGACACTCACTGACTAGGTACGCTAGGCGCCCACCAATTGTTCAGCGCACGGCGAATTCCCGGGTCCGGTGTTCGAGATTTGAGTTTTGAGATTCGAGATTTGGCCGAAGCTAAGCGAAGGCCCTATACTCCCCCCCATGCGCCTGCTGCTGTTCGACATCGACGGGACCCTGCTGTCGGCCCACGGCGCCGGCCGGCGGGCGCTGGAGCGGGCGGTCGAGGCGCACTACGGCCTGTCCGGATCGCTGGAGGAGGTTCCGCTGGACGGAAAAACCGATCCGCTGATCGTACGCGAGGCCCTGCGAGCCGGGGGGCGCAGCTTCGACGGACTGGATCGGCGCTTCCTGGAACTCTACCTGGGGCTGCTGCGGGACGAGCTGGACCGCTGCCGCGAGTTCACCGTTTTGGAGGGAGTCCTCGATCTGATGCAGCGGCTGGGGTCCAACCGCGGATTGCTGCTCGGACTGGCCACCGGAAATGTCGAAGGAGGCGCTTGGCTCAAGGTGCGGCGGGCCGGACTCGAGGGATTCTTCCGCTATGGCGGCTTCGGGTCCGACGCGGAAGACCGGACGGAAGTCATCCGCGCCGCCGTCGAGCGGGGGAGCCGGCTGGCCGGGGAGCCGGTCCGCGACTTCGTCGTCATCGGCGACACCCCGCGCGACATCGAGCACGGCCGGCGGGCGGGCGCGCGGGTGGTTGCGGTCGCCACGGGCTCCTACCCCCTCCAGGACCTGCAGGGCTACCGGCCCGACCTGGGAGTCTCCTCGCTGGTGCCCGCCGCGGAGCTGGTCGATTTTCTGGAAGCCTGACCCATGGCCTATCTTCTGCAGCACCTGCTGGAAGCCACCTCCTTCCGCTTCCCGGAGGAAGCGGCGGTCGAGTGCACCGGCCAGATCTGCGACTACGCCGCCCTGGCGGATAAGTCGCGGCGGCTGGCGCGGCTGCTCGTCGAGGCGGGGCTGCAGAGGGGAGACCGCGTCGGCCTGTGCCTGCCCAAGTCGTTCGAGGCGATCGTCTCCATCTTCGGAGTGCTGCAGGCGGGAGGCGTGTACGTGCCGCTGGATTACACCTCCCCGCCGCGCCGTCAGGCCTGGATGGTGCGCGACTGCCGCATGCGCGCCGTCGTGACGAACACCTCGAGGGCCGCCCTCCTGCTGGGCGAACTCGACCGGCCCCCGTTTCCCGAGATCGTGGTGCTGGTCTCCGAGGGCGAAGCGGCGGAGCCTCCGGCCGAACCCGCCTTTGCAGCCCGCATGATCCCCTGGTCCCGGCTCGAAGAGGCGGACGCCGCGGGATTCCAGGCTCCGCACCAGACCGAGGACGACCTGGCCTACGTGCTGTACACGTCCGGCTCCACCGGTACTCCCAAGGGGGTGATGATTTCCCACCGGGCGGCCCTCACCTTCGTCGACTGGGCCGGGGCGGAGGTGCGCCTGACCCCGCGGGACCGGGTGGCCAACCAGGCGCCGCTGCAGTTCGACCTGTCGACCTTCGAGATCTTCGCCCCGGTCTGCCACGGCAGCACCATCGTGCCCGTCGCGGAGGAACTCTCGTCCTTCCCCCGCGACCTGGCCGCCTTCTGGGAGAGCGGGCGGATCAGCGTCTGGTACTCGGTCCCCTCGGTGCTGAGCAGGCTGCTGGAACAGGGAGAGCTGGAGAAGCGCGACCTGAGTTGGCTGCGCACCGTGCTCTTCGCCGGAGAGGTCTTCCCGATCGAGCACTTCCGAAGGCTGGCCCGCCTGCTCCCCAAGGTGGAGTTCTACAACCTGTACGGCCCCACCGAGACCAATGTCTGCACCTTTCACCGGGTCGAGGACCTGCCGCCGGGCGAGCTGTCCATTCCGATCGGCCGCGCCTGCCCCAACGCCGACGTATGGGCGGTGACCGAGAGCGGAGAGCTGGCGGCACCCGGCGAGACCGGTGAACTCTGGGTGACCGGGCCCCTCTTGATGAAAGGCTACTGGGGCCTGCCGGAACGGACGCGCCAGGCCTTCGCCCAGGTCCCGTCACCGGGCGGCTGGGGACGGATCCAGGCCTACCGGACGGGCGACCTGGTGGAGATCTCGCCCAGCGGGGAGTTCGTCTTTCGAGGGCGGCGCGACTCCATGATCAAGCTGCGCGGATACCGCATCGAGCTGGGAGAGGTGGAAGCGGCCCTCTATCAGCATCCCGACGTGCTGGAAGTGGGTGTGATCTGCCTGTCGGAGGGCCGCGACGACGCCATGCTGGCCGCCTTCGCCGCACCGCGGGATTCAGCGGAGTTGGAGGATGGCCAGCTGCGCAACTGGCTGCGCGAACGCCTCCCCTCGTATATGATTCCCAGCCTGATCGAGATCCGCCCGGAACTTCCCCGCACCAGCACGGGCAAGGTGGACAAGATGCGGCTCCTGAAGGAACTGGGCGCCTCGTCCTGATCCGGGCCATATCCCCCAACCCGAGCCTTTTGCCCCGACGAACGCCCCCCACAGGCTCACGAGCTGAACTCCAAAACACCTCATTCCTCATCGTTCCGTCTGGTCTTCCTGTTGCTTGCCTCCCACGTATCGGGAGGAGAGTCAGTGGGAGAGCAGAAGGTAAGCGACGTCCAGGACACTCTGGAGCGGAACCTCTTCGAGCAGAGCCTCCTCGAAGACCTGCAGGCTCTGGAGGAGTTGATCGAAGGAGGCCGGATCGAGTCGGGGGTCCGGCGCATCGGCGCCGAGCAGGAGGTCTTCCTGGTCGACCGCCACATGCACCCGGCGCCTCGAGCCATGGACCTCCTGGAGCGCATCGAGGATCCGCACTTCACCACCGAACTGGGGCGCTTCAACCTCGAGATCAACCTCGACCCCCTGCGCTTCCAACAGGGCTGCCTGAGCACCATGGAGCGGGAGTTGAACCGGCTCCTGCTGCATCTCCGCTCTCATGCGGCCGGCCTGAACACCGAAATCGTGCTGCTGGGGATCCTCCCCACGCTCACCCCCGGCGACCTCACCCTCGACAACATGACCCCGAAGGAGCGGTACCGCGCACTGAACCGGGCGGTGCGGCGGCTGCGGGGAGAACGCGAGTATCAGCTCCGCATCAAGGGCGTGGACGAACTGATCCTGACCCATGATTCGGTGATGCTGGAAGCCTGTAACACCAGTTTTCAGGTGCATTTCCAGGTGGGCGCGGAAGAATTCGCGCGGCTCTACAACGTGGCCCAGGTGGCCACGGCGCCGGTGCTGGCGGCCGCCACCAACTCTCCGCTGCTGTTCGGGCGCAACCTCTGGCGCGAGACGCGCATCGCCCTGTTTCAGCAGGCCACCGACACCCGCCGGGTCACCGGGCACGTGCGCCGCTCCCCGCCGCGGGTCGGCTTCGGGGAGCGTTGGGTCGACGGTTCGATCCTGGAGATCTTTCGGGAAGACATCGCCCGCTTCCGGCTGCTGGTGTCGACCGAAGTCGACGAGGACCCTTTCGCCGTGCTCGCCCGCGGCGAGGCGCCGGCGCTCAAGGCCCTGTGCCTGCACAACGGCACGGTGTATCGCTGGAACCGGGCCTG
>JBFGHG010000093.1:0-8104 GCA_041578395.1 Acidobacteriota bacterium | reverse complement strand
GTCCGCCACTTCCGCCAGACCCGCGGGCGCTGGCCGGACCCCGACCCGCAGTCGGCCGAGCACGACGCTCCCTGGCCCAGCGGGCGGGTCAACCACTACCTGTTCGACCTGAACCGCGACTGGTTCGCGCAGACCCAGCCGGAGACCCGCGGCCACGCCGCCGCCTACCTCGAGTGGTTCCCTCAGATCTTCGTCGACCTGCACGAGATGGGGCACAACGCCACCTACTACTTCGCCCCTCCGGCCGACCCGCTCAACCCCGCCATCACCGCAGCGCAGAACGAGTGGCTGGAGCGGGTGGGACGCAACAACGCGCGCTGGTTCGACCGCTACCGCTTCGACTACTTCACGCGCGAGGTCTTCGACTCCTTCTACCCCGGCTACGGGGAGAGCTGGCCGCTCTTCCAGGGCTCGATCGGGATGACCTACGAGCAGGCCTCAGCCGGGGGTCTGGTGATCCGCCGCGACGACGACACGCTGCTGCACTACCGCGACGCCGTGCGTCAGCACTTCGTCGCCTCGTTGTCGACCGCCGAAACAGCCGCCCGCCAACGGCTGGAGCTGCTGCGCTACTTCCACGAGTACCGCCGCTCGGCCATCGACGAGGGGCGCACCGGCGCCCTGCGCGAGTACCTGCTGCCCCCGGGCGCGGACCCCGAACGGACGGCCCGTTTCGTGGCCCTGCTGATGCGGCAGGGCATCCGGGTGCGCCGGGCCGCGGAAGCCTTCGAGCGTTCCGGGGTGAAGAACCACCTGGACGACGGCGACCCCGCCGCGCACTCCTTTCCCGCGGGCACCTACTCCATCCCCCTGGCCCAGCCGGCCAAGCGGCTGATCCAGACGCTGATGGACCGCGACACGCCGCTGCCCGACGAGTTCCTGCAGGAACAGCTGCGCCGCCGCGAGAAGCGCATCGGGGACCAGATCTACGACGTGACCGGGTGGTCCTTCCCGCTGCTGCAGGGAGTCGAGGTGTTTTCCAGCGGCAGCGACGCTCCGGGGAGCTTCCAGTGGCTGGAGGAGCCTCCCGCCGTGCAGGGGGGAGTCGAGGGCGGCCCGGCCGGGTTGGCGTACCTGGTCCCCTGGGGCTCCCAGGCGGCCGGGAGGCTGCTGGCGGCGCTGCTGCACGACCAGATCCGGGTGCACTGCAGCGACGAGTCCTTCACGCTGGGCGGGCGCCGCTATCCGCGGGGGTCGCTGATCGTGAAGACGAAGGACAACCCCGAAGACCTGCACGAACGATTGCAGGCGCTGGCCGCCGAGCACTCGGTGACGGTCTACGCCACCGACTCCTCCTGGGTGGACGAGGGAGTCAACCTGGGGAGCAACCACGTCCAGTACGTGAAGCCGCCGCGGGTGGCGCTGGCCTGGGATCTGCCGGCCAGCGCGTATTCGGCCGGTTGGACGCGCTACCTGCTCGAACAGGAGTACGGCTACCCGGTCACCGTGCTGCGGGGTCGTGATCTGGGGAACCTGGAGCTGAACCGCTACGACGTCCTGATCCTCCCCGACAGCTGGGGAGGCTACGGGAACGTCCTGGACGAAGCCGCGGCCGGCAAGATCGGCAGCTGGGTGTCGCAGGGAGGCACTTTGATCACCTTCGAGGGGGCCACCCGCTGGCTGACCGGGGAGAAGGTGGGGCTGCTCTCGGCCCGGCGCGAGAAAGCCCGCGGCAAGCCGGCGGAAGAAAGCGAGGCCGAAGGGGAGGCCGAAGGCTCCATCGAACCGGAGGAGGAGGACCCTCCTCACACTGCGGGCGCCCTCTTCCGGGTGGTGTTGGACGGCGAACACTGGCTGGGGTTCGGCTATCCGAGCGAGGAAGCGGTGGTGCTGGTGGACAGCTCCAACATCTTCACGCCGCTGAAGCTCGACCAAGGGACGAACGTGGCCCGCTACGCCCCGGGGGACCCGCTGCTGAGCGGTTTCAGCTGGGAGACGTCCCGCCGCCAGTTGCCGGGAAAGGCCTATCTGATGCACGAACCGCGCGGCGACGGGCACGTCGTGGCCTTCGCCGAAGACCCCAACTACCGTGCCTTCCTGGACGGCCTCAACCTGCTGTTCCTCAACGCGGTCTTCTTCGGTCCGGCCCACTGATGCGGTTGATCCTGGCCTCCGGCTCGCCCCGCCGGCGCGAACTGCTGGCGCGGCTGGGCCTTCCTTTCGAGGTGATCGTGAGCGGGATCGAAGAAGAGGTCCCTCCGGAGGCGTCCCCCCGCGAGGCGGTGGAGGCCCTGGCCCTGGAAAAGGCGCTGGCCGTGAGCCGACATCACCCTGACGCCCTGGTCCTGGGCGCGGACACCGACATCGACCTGGACGGGCGCATCCTGGGCAAGCCCGAAGACGACGAGGACGCGCGGCGCATGCTGTGGGAACTGCGCGGCCGTTCGCACCGGGTCTGGACGGGCCTGGCGTTGGTCCACGCGACCGACGGCCGCCGGGAGGTCGCCTCGCTCGCCACCCGCGTCCACATGCGCCAATCGAGCGACGCCGAGATCGAACGCTACGTCCGCAGCGGCGAGCCGTTGGACAAGGCCGGGGCCTACGCGATCCAGCAACGGGGAGGGGCTCTGGTTCGCCGCATAAAGGGCTGCTACAACAACGTGGTGGGCTTGCCGCTGTGCGAGGTGGCGAGCCTGCTGACCCGGTGCTCGCTTTCCGCCCCCGCTTCGGCCTGCGTCTCGCCGGAAGGACTTCTCTGCCCCCGAGCTTGATCCCGGCGCCCGGCGGCCTCATCATCCCGGCATGCCGTCCAACCACGTAGTGATCACGGGAGCCTCGACGGGCATCGGCGCCGCCTGCGCCGTTCGGCTGGCGGGCCGAGGGATGCGGGTCTTCGCCGGGGTGCGCAAACCGGAGGACGGGTCGGCCGTCGCAACTCACGACCCGGAGCGGATCCGGCCCGTGCGGCTGGACGTCACCCGGGAAGACTCGATCCAGCAGGCCTTCGAGCAGATCGCCAAGGAAACCGGCGAAGCCGGGCTGGCGGGACTGGTCAACAATGCTGGCATCGCGGTCGGATCTCCGCTCGAGTTCGTGCCCATGGAGCGGCTGCGGCAGCAGTTCGAGGTCAACGTCTTCGGGCTGGTGCGGGTCACCCAGGTGTTTCTGCCGCTGCTGCGGCGGGGCCGGGGGCGGGTCGTCAACATGGGGTCGATCTCGGGGCGGGCCGCCACGCCGCTGCTGGGCGCCTACGCGGCCTCGAAGCATGCCGTCGAGGCGCTCACCGACTCGTTGCGGGTGGAGCTGACGCCCTGGGACATCGAGGTCTCGGTGATCGAACCGGGCGCGGTGGCCACGCCCATCTGGGACAAAGGCCGCAAGGCGGCCGAATCGATGGACCGCTTCCTCGATCCCCGGGCCAAAGAGCTCTACGGGCCCGGTCTGAAGGCGATCCGGCGGGCCGTGGAGGATGCGGTGCGGCGAGCCGTGCCTCCGCAAGAGGTGGCCCGGCGCGTGGAACACGCTCTGACTTCGCCGCGCCCCAAGACGCGCTATCTGGTCGGCAAGGATGCCCGGCTGCAGGCGCTGCTGGTTCGCTGGCTGCCCGACCGCTGGCGCGACCGGCTGGTCCTGCGCTTCTTGAACCGGTAGCGTGGCGCAGCCTTCCAGGCTGGGATCCTGACTCACCGTCACGGGCAAGGATGCCCGCGCCACCCGTGGCACAGCCTTCCAGGCTGGGATCCTGATTTGCCGCACCGTCACGGGCAAGGATGCCCGCGCCACCCCGTCACGGGCAAGGATGCCCGTGCCACAGGCCTAACGGATCGGGCTCACCGGCAGCGTCGTGAACTCGCCCGGCTGGTCCCCCAGCTCCAGCGCCACCGCGGCCAGAGTGCCGCTCTGGGCGCGCAGGCAGATACTCCCTGAAAACCCCTCGGTCTGCGCGTCCGGAAAGAGCTGCTGCATGAAGCGCGCCACCTGGCCTCCCGCCGGCAGTTCGAGCACCGCGTTGCCCCCCGCCACCACGACGCCCGCCTCGTCCTTGAGCGTGAGGTCGACCGTGATCGGCTGCACGCCGGGATTGTGGACCGCCACGCCCGTGCTCAACCGGCCCTCGCGGCGGGCCGGCAGCATCACCGCGGCGAACGGCTCGGCGGTGCCCACGCCGGCAATGCCGATCCCCTCGATTCGGAAGCGGATGGCGGCGGCCACGGCCCCCGGCGAGTCGATGCGGATGGAGCCCGAGAGCAGATCGCCCGCCCCGGTGGTGGAGATGGTCCGGATGCCCTGCGGCGGCAGCTGCAGATTCCGCCCGTCGAAGACGGGACCCTGCGGCTGCTGCTGCAGCGTCGCCTCGTCGAGCAGCAGGGCCGAGGGGATCTCTTCGCCGGCGCCGTCACGAAAGCTGATCTGGGCGTCGAGCGGGTTGTTCTCCGAGGGGTTGAACACGATCAGGTCCGTCACCAGCCCTTGGCCGTTGCCCCAGTGCGGCACCACCAGGCCCGGAGACATGTTGGCCGCGATCCAGTCCGCGAAACTGGAGACCCGGGTGTAGACGCCCGGCCGCATGGGCAGGCCGCAGCCGATGCCGAAGCTGGTGATGCCCACCTGCAGGAACCCGCCGTCGCCGTCGCCGACCACCAGCGGCCCTCCGCTGTCGGCCTGGCAGGTGTCCACTCCGCCCTGCTGCACGAACCCGGCGCACACGTGGACGTCGGTCAGCCCCACGCCCGCCAGGGCCACCGCGCATTCGGCGTTGGAGAGCAGCGGCAGGTCGGCCTCGTGCAGGTTCGTGGGGAAGTCCTCTCCGCGGCCGATGGTGTCGTTCCAGACGCGGGCGCCCCAGCCCATGATGCGGGCCGTCGCCCCCGCCTGGGCCAGCGGATTGTCGGCGGACTGGTTCTGCGGCAGCGCCGGGATCTCGAGCGGCTCGCGCAGGTGCAGCAGGGCGATGTCGTTGACGAACTCGAAGGGAGTGGCCCGGTAGTCCTCGTGAATGGTGATCGCCTCGACTTCGTGGAGCACTCCCCGCGGGTCGCGCAGGTCGGTGACCCCGCTGAGCACCCGGATCTCCTCGGCCGACAGATCGGGGGAACCATCGTCGTTGGCATAGCAATGAGCAGCCGTCAGGACCACCCGGGAAGCGATCACGGTGCCGGCGCAGAACTGCGCCTGAAAGGGGTCCGCCACTCCCGCCCGCAGCACGCCCACGAGAACGGGATAGGCTCCCTCGGCCGAGGGCCGGCCGCCGATGATGCGGGGCAGAGGCTGGGAGCCGTCCTTGGAGCCGGACTCGGCCGCCGGCAAGGCGGTGACCGACAGCAGCGCGGCCGCCAGCAACCCGGCGGCGAACATCCGGCCGTTCCTGAGCAATCGAATTCCGTCCATAGGTTCGAACCCTCCAACTGACCCCACCCCCGGAGATAACAGTATACGGGGGCTGCGGCCGCGAGTTCCAAGACGCGGATCACAAAACGGCCGCGGCCCCCGCAGAACCCACCATCAAGGAAGGGGCGTCTGGTTGGGCGTGGGCGACGGCTGGATCTGCCAGCTGCCGGCCAGGTCGGTGCGCTCGATGGACGAACCCGCCCCCGCGTCGCCCACCTCCGGCGGGTTGGCGTTGCCCGTTTCGTCGATCAGGCCGCTCGAGTTGGAGCCGCCGTAGACCACCGCGTCCACGGGCACCGTGGCGGCGTCCACCTGGGACGCCGGCCGGGCGAACAGCGCCACCCCGTCGGCTGTCGAACCACTGTTCTGGAAGTCGGGGCTGAAGTCGATCACCTGGTCGAAGACCGGGCTGGCGTTGGAGGCATTGCTGGTCGGCCCGCCCACCACGACGGTGGCTCCCGCCGCGATCGTGCCCGAGAGCTGGACCTTGCTGTAGGTGTAGTCCGAACCGCCCGCCCCCAGGCTGTAGCCGGACAGGTCGATGGCCGATCCGGAGCTGTTGTACAGCTCTACCCACTCCAGCCCGTCGTCGAAGCCGGCGGCGTCGTAGAACACCTCGCTCAGCACCAGGCCGCCGGTGGCGTTGACCGCGATCGAGACCGTGGCGGGGGTCGAGGTGGCCGCGCCATCGTTGACGGTGAAGGTGAACAGATCCGAACCCGTGAAGCCCGGATCGGGCGTGTAGGTGAGGTTGGGCGCCGTTCCGCTCAAACTGCCGTCGGCCGGCTGCGTGGCGACCTGGAAGGTGATCGGATCGCCGTCCGGGTCGCTGCCCGTCAAGGTGATCGCCAGCGGGGTGTCCTGGTTGGTGCTCACGCTCTGCGGGTCGGCCGTGGGAGGCTGGTTGGACGGTCCCCCGAAGGCATTGGGGTTGGGGGTGCCCTGGATCTGCCAGCTGCCGGCTGGATCGAGCCGTTCGATCGAGGAGCCGGAGGGAGCGTCCCCCACCTCGGGCGGGTTGGCCGAGCCCGTCTCGTCGATCAGGCCGTTGTCGTTGGACGCCCCGTAGACGACCGGGTCGATCGGCACCGTGGAGGCCGTGACCTCGGTGACGGGCAGGTTGAACAGGGCCACGCCGTCGGCGGTACTGCCGCTGTTCTGGAAGTCGGGGCTGAAGTTGACCACCAGGTCGAAGGCGGGGTTGCCGTTGGAGGCGTTGCTGGTGGGGCCGCCCACCACGAAGGTCTGGCCCGCGCCCACCGTGCCGGACAGGGCCACCAGACTGGTGGTGTAATCGCTCCCGCCCGCGCCCAGACTGAGCCCGTTCAGGTCGATGGCAAAGGCAGTGGTGTTGTACAGCTCCACCCACTCCAGACCGTCGTCGGCGCCGCTGGCGTCGTACAGGACCTCGGTCAGGATCAGCGAGCCCTGCGCCACCGTGAAGGGACGGCCGTCGGACCGGGTCCCCGGCGAGTAGAGGCTGCCACCCGAGCCGGAGGCCGCCGAGTGGTGCACGAAGGGGGTGTTGGTCACGTCCGGGTCGCGCACCAGCGACTCGTTCTGTCCTCCCTCACTGCCGTAGCCGGCCTGCTGGATCACGTCGCCCAGCGAGTCGGCCAGCGTCAGCGTGTCGCCCGCGTTGTTCAACCCCAGCGAACCCGTGCTGGCGGTGAAGACCAGGCCGTTGGCCGTGGCGTTGCCGAAGCTGCCCGTGGGGGTCCCGCCGCTGAAGACGACCACCGCCTCCCGCGCCGGGACCACCGTGCCGGCGTCGAAGGTGTGGCGCACCTTGACGGCGTCCGCCAGCGTGTAGCCGCTCAGGTCCAGGGCGGACGGGGTGGTGTTGACGATCTCCACGAACTCGTCCTGGGTCGAGCTGATCACGCCGTCGCCGTTGGCGTCGCCGGCCGAAGGGTCGGGGTCGGCGTGGATCTCGTTGAACAACAGGTCGGGCAGGTTGACCTCGTTGGAGATCAGGTCGGCCCGCTCGCGGGGGACGATCTGAAACCCGAAGGTGTAGGGAAAGGTGCTGTCGAACTGGCTGGCGATGCCGATGACGTCGAACACTCCCGTGGGGGTGTTGGCGCCGGGGATGTCGGTGTCGCCGTCGATGCGCAGCGTGGTGGTGGTGAGGCCGCCGTCGTCGCTGATGGTCAGGTTGGCGTTGCCGGAGGCGGGGATCTGCCCGCTGATCACCTGCACGCCGTTGATCCGGACCAGCCGCCCTTCCAGACTCTCCCCGATCTGACCGACCGTCACCACCTGCGGCGCCGGCGCCGTGCCCGAGCCGATCAGGGTGAAGCCGGTGTTGCCGAAGTTCTCGCTG
Source organism: Acidobacteriota bacterium (assembly GCA_041578395.1). Classification (GTDB taxonomy): domain Bacteria; phylum Acidobacteriota; class UBA6911; order RPQK01; family JANQFM01; genus JBFGHG01. The sequence continues at coordinate 450 of JBFGHG010000093.1, read as the reverse complement.
ATGTTCACCTCGGCCTGGCCGCTGAACTGCTCCACCTCGCCCACGAACTCGACCCGGTCGCCGCGGGCCAGCGGCAGCAGCGTGGTGTCGAACACCTGCACGCCGTCGCCGGCGTCGTCCTGCACGTAGATCTGGGAGACGAAGGGGTGAAAGATCCCGGGCTCGGCGGTCAGGTTGCCCTCCACCCGCACCGCGTAGCCGGAGGTTTCGAGGACCCCGTCGGCGTCGTGCACCCGGATCGTCCCGATCGGCGTGGTGCCGGAGAAGTAGCCCTGGATGGTCGAGGAAGAGGTCTGGCTCCAGGCGTCGGAGCCGACCACCCGGTAGGTGATCAGCGTACCGTCCGCCTGGGCGGGCAGGTCGATCCCGTACAGCCCGCTTTGCGAGTCGAAGAACATCGGCAGCGGGGCCTGCGGGACGCCGTCCAGCTCGTAGTGCAGCTCGACCGTG
>JBFGHG010000092.1:0-8118 GCA_041578395.1 Acidobacteriota bacterium | reverse complement strand
CCGGGGCCGTGGATCAGAAGCCCGGGTGTTTCGAGATGGCTCACGAGGGCACCCTCTTCCTGGACGAGATCGGCGAGATGCCGCTGGCGCTGCAGCCCAAGCTGCTGCGGGTGCTCGAAGACGGCAAGGTCCGCCGCGTGGGCGGAAAAAAGGAGTTCGCGTTCGACGTCCGGGTGGTGGCCGCCACCAACCGCGACCCGGCCCAGGCGGTGCAGGAAGGCGTGCTGCGCCAGGACCTCTTCTACCGGCTCAACGTCTTTCACGTGGAGCTGCCCCCCCTGCGTGACCGGGGCGACGACCTGTTGTTGCTGTCGGAGCACTTCCTGACCCTCTTCAACCGGAAGCACGGCGCCCGGGTGGAGGGGTTGCGCGACGCCACGGTCGAGGAGATGCGCAAGTACACCTGGCCGGGTAACGTGCGCGAACTGCGCAACGCGCTCGAGCGGGCGGTGGTGCTGGCCGAGAAGGGATGGATCGAGCCCGGGCACCTGCCGGCACCGGTCCGCGCCCCCGAGATGCGGGGACACATCGTGCTGCCCGTGGGCACCCCCATGGAAGACGCCGAAAAGGAAGTCATCCTGCGGACCTACGAGGAAACCGGGGGAAACAAGAGCCAGACCGCCCGCAAGCTGGGGCTGGACGTGAAGACCGTCCGGGCCAAGCTGAAGTCCTACGGAGTCGATTGACTCGCGATTCGCGATTCGTGAAGGGAGTCCATGCAGTCTCCCGACCGACTGGTATGAAACTCGAACCCAGCGTGGTGAGCCGGATCTCGCATGACCTGAAGTCGCCGCTGGCGTCGGTCCGGGAGGCGCTGGCGTTGCTGGAGGCGGGGAAGCTGGGCGAGCTGGATTCGCGCCAGCAGAAGGTCGTCTCGCTGTGCCGGCGCAACGCCGACAGCCTCTGGTCGCGTCTGGTCAGACTCGCCGACTGGTACCGGCTGCGGCAGGGCCTGGTCGAATACGAGAAGCGGCCCGCCGACCTCGTGGCCGTGCTCGGGCGGGCGCGGCGACGGGTGGAGGCGGCTCCGGACTGGGAGGTGATCGAGCCGGAGCCGCCGCTCGCCGTCGAGGGGGATCCCGCGCGCATCGAGCAGATGTTCGTCGAACTGCTGGACAACGCCGCCCGCTTCGCCCCCGAACGCGGAGTCCGGGTGGTGCTGGAGCGAAACGGACGGACAGCGGTGTTGCAGGTGTCCCATCCCGGAACCGATCTTCGCGACGTGCCGCGCGAACACCTGCTGGAGCCCTTCTACCCCCAGAGAACCGGCAGCGGCTCCGGCGGGCTGGGCCTGGGCCTGGACATCACCAGAATGATTGCCCGCGCCCACGGCGGGACGTTGGAGTGGGAGTGCTCGGAGCGGGGCACGGTGTTTCGCCTGCGGCTGCCGGTGCCGGCCGGATGAGGCCGCCGAGCTCGAGGCGCCAGCGATAGTCAGCGGCGCAGCCGGGCACAGCGCTGCAGGGCGGCCAGCAGCAATCCCTCGTCCAGGATCGGCTTGGTGAGGTATTCGTCGAATCCCAGCGCCAGGTAGCGTTCCCGGTCGCCCCGCATGGCGTGGGCCGTCAGGGCGATCACGGGCAGATCCCCCAGCTCCGGGTCGGAGCGGATCTTCTCCAGGACCTGCCGGCCGTCCATCTGCGGCAGGGAGATGTCCAGCAGGACGACGTCGGGCCGTTCGTGGCTGATGCCCTCCAATGCCTCCTCCCCGCTCTCGAAACTGCGCAGCTCGCAACGCCCTTCCAGCAGCAGCTGGATGAGAAAGCGGTTGTCGGCGTTGTCCTCCACGTGGACGACCCGGATCCTCTCCTTGCGCAGCGGTGACACCCGCAAATGCTACCACGGGCTCTGCCACCAACCCGAAACACCCCTATTGCGCGATCCGCACCACTCCCGTGGCCCGCAGCCGGGCGGCGGCCTCCTCAGGGAGCCGCCAGTTGCGGTCGAAGCGCCCTTCGGCGAGGACCTCCCCCTTGCGGAACAGCAGGTAGTCGCCGCGCCCCAGCAGCTGCAGACCCGGGACGCTCCCCGCGAAGACCGAGGGGGCGGAGGTGGCCTCCCACCAGGGCAGTCCGGAGTTGATCAGCAGGTAGCGTCCGCCGGCCGGGTAGACGTAGACGAGGCCGTGCTCATCGGCCGCCGGGTCGAGCTCGAGGGGGAGCCGGCCGCCGAAGCGGGCGATGAGCGAGTTCGTCTCGCGGCGGCCGAACAGCACCAGGTGGGAGCTCTCCAGGTCGCTGGGGCGGAGGTCCCGGTCCGCGATCGCCCGCGGAAACACCATCACCCGTCCCCAGAAGGGGCCCCGGTCCACCGACCACTCGGCCGCGTGGCGCGCCTGCGCCCGCCGCGCCTCCAGCCGATCGTCCGAGGGCGCCCCGCCGGTGCCGTAGACGTAGACGTGCCGGCCGGCCACGGCTTCACTCATCGGCCCCTCGGCGCCGGGGCCCTTGGCCGCTGGGTCCGCCGCCGCTTTCCCCGCCGTCCAGGACTGGCCGTCCCGTTGCAGGGAGACGGAGTCCGCCGCCGGCAGACTCAGCCGGTGTCCGTCGATCCGCAGGCGGACTTGCACGCCGGGGCGATAGCGGGGGTGGCCGGCCAGCCGCAAGGTGAACCCGTCCAGGTGGGAGGTTGCCGCCTCGAGCGTGTTCGTATCGGTGAAGCGTACGTCGATGCTGGCCACGGTTCCCGGCGTCAGCGAATCGAGCCGCACCCAGTAGGCCTCGCCGTAGCGGTAGCGGTCGCTGGAAAAACGCACGCGATCCGGGTGTGGATTGCGCCGGAAGCGCCCGAACCAGTCGAAGATCCGGCCGTCGGCGTAGGCGTTGACCCAGCTGTCGTGGCCCACCCCCTCGTACTCCTCGTACTCGACCCCCACGTCGAGCCGGCGCAGCCGCTCGGCCCACTCCCGCACGGCGGCGGGCGCCACCACCGGGTCGGCGCCCCCCTGCATGACGCGCACCGGAAGGTGCAGGGCGTTGGGCGCGAATTCTTCGGTCCCGGGCGGCGGCGCCGGGCACACCGCCGCGATCGCCGCCCAGGCGTCGGGGCGGGTCAGGCCGATCCAGAGGGCGCCCCCTCCCCCCATGGAGAGGCCGGTCAGGTAGATGCGGTCTTCGTCGATCGCGAAGCGGTGCTTCACGTCGGCCACCACGTCCCAGACGTCCTTTTCCGCTACGCCCTGATAGCCCATGGTCCCGCGAGCGTGAGGGGCGGCCACGATGTAGGGGACATCGTTCCAGTCCGGAAAGTAGCGGCTGGCTTCGAGGTCGGTTTCGCCTTCGGCGTTGCTTCGTCCGAAGACGCGCCGCAGGTTGAGGCGGTGGTTGGACCCGGCCCCGTGCAGGGTGATGACCAGGGGATAGCGCTTCGACTCGTCGAACGGCTCGGGCAGGTACAGCGCGTAAGGCTGTTCGGTGTCGTCCACCTCGGAGTGAAAGGTCAGCACCTGCGGCCCCGGGCGGAGCCGCTGCCCCCATGCCCCGCCCGCAGCCAGAAGCAGAAGCGCCGCGGCCAGCGGCAGCCCGATTCGTCTCATCGTCTCCACCTCTCCGGCGTCAGACGACACCACAGACGCGGGCAACCGTCAAGGGGTCAAGGGGGCGGACGGACCGGTTTCCGCTACCAGCGCGTCTGGTTGTGCCAGAAATACAGCCAGCCGGCCACCGCGGCGCCGCCCACCAGGCTCACCAGGGCCAGGGCGCGCAGCTGGGGCAACCCCAGCAGGAAGATGGCCACGACTCCCGCTGCGAAAACCAGGCCGGGGCCGCCGTACACGATGATCTTGTCGATTCGGATTCCAGGGTGCTTTTTCGTATAGCGACGCATCGTCGTCTCCTCGTTCTACCCTGGCTATACGCAGCAGCGGCAGCCTTTGTTCGTCAGTCGAGCCGGAAGCTCAAATAGAGCAGTCCCTCCCCGCGCTGCACCTGAACCACCACCGCCTGTCCCGGCCGCAGGGCGTCCAGAGCCTCGCGCAGGTCCGCCGAGCCGAGGATTTCCCGCCCGTTGAGCTGGTGGATGACGTCGCCGGGAAGAAAACCGGCGTCCGGCCCCAGGGTTTCGATGGTGCGGGCGGCCACCACCACGCCGCCCAGCTTGCGGGCCGGGGGCAGCATCCGGGCCAGGCGCGCGTCGACGTCCACGGCGAGGATCCCCAGCTGGGGGAGCAGGTGCTCCTCGGGAACGGCCAGGTGCAGGAACTGCTCGTCGCGCGTCTCACGCAGGCGCACCGGCACGGAGAGCGTCTGCTGGGCAGCACCCCGCACCACCGCCAGGCGGACCGAAGTCCCGGGCTCGCGCTGATAGACGTTGACCTCGAACTGCCGGGCGTTCTCCATGATCTTTCCGTCCAGGGCCGACACCAGGTCTCCGGCCTGGAGGCCGGCTGCGGAGGCAGGACCTCGCGGTTCGACGTCCGCCACGACCACCCCCCAGTCCCGCGGCAGCCCCAGCCCCGCCGCCAGTTCGGGAGTCACCGTCTGGGCCCTCACGCCCAGGTCTCCCCGGCGGACCCGCGAAAAGCGCCGAATCTGCTCGTAGACGTGCCGGACGATGTTGCTGGGCGCGGCGAACCCGATCCCCTCGCTGCCGCCGGAGCGGGAGAGGATCAGGGTGTTGATCCCCACCAGGTGCCCTTCCATGTCCAGGAGCGCGCCTCCGCTGTTGCCCGGGTTGATGGTGGCGTCCGTCTGGATGTAGATCATCGAGTCCTCCGGAAGCAGCTGGCGGGCGGTGGCGCTGACGATGCCCAGCGTCACCGAATTGGAGAGTCCCAGCGGACTGCCCAGCGCCAGCACCAGGTCGCCCGTGCTGAGGCGGTCCGAATCGCCCAGGTCCAGATAAGGAAGGTCCTCCTCGCCGTCGATGCGCAGGATCGCCAGATCGGTCTCGCGGTCCACCCCCACCAGCCGGGCGTCCAGGCGGGGACCGCGGGGGCGCACGATGGAGCGGCCGGGAGCACCGGTCTGGACCGGCGCGGCCAGCTGAACCTGGATGCGGCGCGCCCGCTCGACGACGTGGGCGTTGGTGACCAGGAAACCTCGCGAATCCAGGATCACGCCCGAACCGCTGGTCTGTTGGCGGGCCAGTCCGGTGGCGCTGGGCAGCAGGCCGCTTTCCACCGGGGCGTAGGCGGTGGCGTAAATCTGAACCACGGCCGGAGACGCGCGGGCGGCCAGCTGGCGCAGGGTGAGACTCACGGCCGCCAGGTCGGTTTCGGGTGCGACGCCGGGGGCCTGCGCGGCGAGCAGGGGGTGGGTAGTCAGGAGAAAGGTGGCGATGCAGGCGCGGAGTATCATGAAGGGATTCTACGACGGAAGATTGCGATTGCGGTCGCGACCTGGATTACGATGGGGACTCGGGAGGGGGCATGAGGGTTTCGGGTTGGGGGATCGTTTTTGGGCTGGCGGCGGGCTTTCCCGGGGTGGCAGCGGCGGCTGACGCTCACGTCTTTACCGGGGCGACGCTGATCGACGGAACGGGCGCTGCGGCGGTCCACGACGCGGTGCTGGTGGTGCGCGGCGGGCGAGTGGCGTGCGCTGGGGCGGTGTCGGACTGCGAGATCCCCGACGGAGTTCGGACGACCGACCTGAGCGGGCGGTGGATCACGCCCGGCCTGGTGGACGCCCACGTACACCTGGCCCAGACCGGCTGGGCCGACGGCCGGCCCGACGGGATGAACGTGACCGCCGATTATCCTTACGCCGAGGTGGTGGCGCGCCAGAGGGACGGCGTGGCGACCACCTTCCGCTCCTACCTCTGCTCCGGCGTAACCGCGGTGTTCGACGTGGGCGGCTTTCCCTGGTCATGGCGACTGCGCGACCAGGAAATGGACCTGCCGGGTTCGCTGACGCCGCCGCATCTGGCCGCTTCCGGTCCGCTGCTGACCTGGGTGCCGCCGCGCATGGACCTTCCCGCCGAGCAGGTGATGGTGCGGGTGAGCAGTCCGGAGCACGGCCGGGAGGTGGTTCGATACCTGGCCGCCTCCGGCTCGGACGCGGTCAAGATCTGGCTGCTGGGCGTGCCCGAAAATCCGCCCGCCGGGGCTCCCTCCCAGGAAGAAGTGGACGCCTGGGTCAAGGCGGTCGGGCAGGAGGCCCGCGCGCGGGGACTCCCCCTCGTCGTGCACGCCACCGGGCTGCAAGAGGCCAAGACCGCCGTGCGGGCGGGCGCCAAGTTGCTGGTGCACAGCGTGGACGACGGGCCTGTCGACGACGAGTTCCTGGAGCTGGCACTCCGCGAGGGCACCATGTACACCCCGACCCTGATGGTGGGAAGAAACTGGTGGGCCCTGACCGAGTACGCCTTTCGGGGCGAGGAGCCCGTGCTGGACGACCCCCGCGGCTGCGTCGACCCCGCCGCGCGGGCGCGAATCTCCACCACCCCCAGGTACCGCGAGCATCCCGGGCTGGCGCGCCTGGACGAGGACGGCGTGGCCTCGCGCCGCCGGCGGTTCGATCAGCTCAGCGAGGTCATGGCCGGAAATCTGCGCCGGGTCCACGCGGCGGGCATTGCAGTGGCCATGGGGACGGACGCCGGCAACCCCCTGACTTTGCACGGCCCCTCGGTGTACGCCGAGATGGAGCAGATGCAGAAGGCCGGGCTCGCACCCGCCGACGTCCTGGTGGCGGCGACGCGCAACGCCGCCCGGGCGATGGGCCGCGACACGGAGTTCGGGACGCTGGAAGCGGGCAAGTGGGCGGACTTCCTGGTGCTCGGGGAAGACCCGCTCCAGGACGTGGCCGCCTTCCGCAGCCTCAGCCACGTGGCCCGCGCCGGGGTGCTGGTGGCGGTCGGCGAGCTGTCGTTCGGCCGCTGACGGGCGCACCTGCCGCCTGCAGGAATTTCGTGGAGGAACTGCGCCGACAGGGGAAGTAGCGTTGACCCGCGCTGGTTCGGGCCGTACCATCCTGACTTTGCTCATGAACTCGAAAAGCCGATTCTTCACAGTCCTGCTGGCGCTGCTCTGGCTGCTGGCCTCTACCGCGGGGGCCGCCCGGCTGGGCCCTCCCTCCGCCGCTCTCGCCACGGAGGACGTGCGGGTCCTGGTCGCAGAGGCCCTGGAAAAACGACCGGACGGCCGGATCCTCTTTCGCAAACGCGAGGACGTCACCGGCGAGGCTCCTGCGGAAGTCCTGCTGCGCCTGGGCCCGGAAGCCTTCGCCCGGGCCCGGATCGGTCAGTCCTACCTGATCGGCTACACCCACCTGCGGGACAACCCGCTGTTTCGCAAGGGAAAAGAGGAAGACCCGGAGGGACCGCGGCTGGTCGAGCTGGGCGGCGTGGGCGACGCCCTGCTGGACGACTCCCCGCCGATGCGCGCGCTGGCCGCCGGCGCGGAGGCGGCCCCCGCGGAGGCCCTGGACGCTGTGCTGGACACGCTCGAGTCCCCCAGCCCGGCCAACCGGCGCTTCGCCATATTCGAACTGTTCGCGCGGCCCGAATTGGCGCGGCCGGCCGGGGGGAAGGAGCTGCAGCGCGTCCTGGCGGTGCTGGACGGGGAGCTGGACCCCCTTTCGCGCAACTTCCTGCTGCAGGCCGCCCACCAGTTTCCCCGCGAGCTGGGACGGGACTGGCTGGCAAGGCACTGCCGCCGGGTCCTGGACCGGGCCACGCTGCGGCCGGACCCGCTTTCGAATACCCCCGACCTGGTGCGCAACACGGCGCGGCTGCTGGGGCAGACGGGGCTGGCCAGCGACGTGGGACGCCTCGCCCGCCACCTGCGTTCGAGCGACACCGGCGTGGCCAAGGCGGCGCTGGGAGCCATGGACGCCCTGGACCCGGCCGGCACCCGCCTGCAGGCTTCCGACGTCCTCGAGAGCCCGGACCTGCCGGAGGAGACCCGACGGGTCCTGCGCACCTACCTCGACCGCTGAGCCGGCCAGCGAGGGAAACCAACTCCACCAGGCTTGACACACTTCGAGCGTGGGTCTAACGTGGAGTCCAATCTCCAGCAATAGATTTCAACCCCTTTGGTGCGGGAGGAGTAATGATCAGACTTTTTTCAACATTTGCCCTCGTTTCTCTGGCTTGTTTCACGCTCGCGCTGGCTTCAGGCCCGTCCACCGTGGGCAGCGCCGAAGCGCAGGGCACCTCGGCGCCCATCGCTACGTCGGCACT
>JBFGHG010000091.1:0-8152 GCA_041578395.1 Acidobacteriota bacterium | reverse complement strand
TTCGGCGGCACAGTTGCTGGAACCGGAGGGCGGATGGTCGGCCATCCTGCGGCTGCCTCGGGTTCGCACCGACGAGCAGTGGGCGCTGCGCCTGCTGGAGCGGCGAGGGGTGCTCGTCCACCCGGGGTATTTCTACGATCTGCGCCGGGAAGGGTGCCTGGTGCTGAGCCTGCTCACACCCCCCGGAACCCTGGGGGAGGCTCTGCAGCGGATGCTCGAAGAACTGGACGCGCGCGGGCCCATCCAGGGGAAAGGCAGGCGGGGCTGAGGCAAGGCGCCGAGCCCTGGGCGAGGCTTCTTGCGGGCCCTAACCGGCGGCGAGGTCCTCGCGGTCCTGCATCACATCGTCCCACTGTCCGTTGTTGCGCAGGATGAGGTCGACCACCTCCCTGACGGCCCCATGTCCGCCGCGGGCCTGGCACAGGTAGTGAACGGCGTACTTGACGGGTTGTGCCGCGTTGGCGGGGGCGGCGGCGAAGCCCACCAGCCGGAGCACCGGCAAGTCCGGCAGGTCGTCCCCGATGTAGGCGACGCAGCGGGCCTCGAGCTGCCTCTCGCGCAGCAGCTCCTGGAAGTCCTGCAATTTGTCCCGGGACCCTTCGATCACGGTCTCGATGCCCAGCTCGCGCGCTCTGAGTCGCACGGCGGCGCTGGTCCGCCCGCTCATCAGCACCACCTCGAGACCGGCCTGCCGGGCCATCCTCAGGCCCAGCCCGTCGTAGACGGAGAAGGTTTTCAGCTCTTCCCCGCCCGGGAGAAAGGCCAGGCTGCCGTCGGTCAGGACTCCGTCGACGTCCAGCAGCAACAGGCGGATCTTGGAAAGATTCAGCGCACCCTTGTAATACCTCGACATGTTCAGAACATCTCCGTTCCCCAAAGATGATGGAGGTGGACGATGCCCGCCAGCCGGCCATCGCCGTCCGTGACGAGCAGGGACGTGATCTTGCGCGTTTCCAGCAGATGCAGCGCGCGGGCGGCGGGCTCTTCCGCTCCGATGGTCACCGGGTCCGACGTCATGCACTCGCCCGCCGTGGAGGCCAGCAGCTGCGGGCCCCGGGTCTGCAGCAGGCGCCGCAGGTCGCCGTCGGAAATGACCCCCAGCACGCGGCGGTCGCCGTCCAGCACGCTGGTGATCCCGAAGCCCTTGCGCGACATCTCGTAGATCACCTCGTCCATGGGAGTGTCCCGGCGCACGGCGGGAACCGCTTCCCCCTGGCGCATCAGGTCCTTGACCCGGGCCAGCTTCTTTCCCAGCACTCCGCCGGGATGCAGGCGGGCGAAGTCCTCCAGGTCGAACCCCTTCTTCTCGGACAGGGCCAGAGCCAGCGCGTCTCCCAGAGCCAGGCCGGCCGTCGTGGATGCAGTCGGGGCCAGGCCGAAGGGGCAGGCCTCCCGGTCGAGTCCCACGTCCAGGACCACCCGGGCGTGCTGCGCCAGGGTGGACTGCCGATTGCCCACCATGGCGATCAGGGGGATGTCCAGCCGCTCCAGCGTCGCGGTCAGCTGCAGCAGTTCGGACGTTTCCCCGCTGTTGGAGAGCATGAGAACGACATCTCCCGCAGCCACCATGCCCAGGTCTCCGTGCAGGGCTTCCACCGGGTGCAGGAAGAGGGCCGGCGTGCCGGTGCTGGCCAGCGTGGCCGCCATTTTGCGGCAGACGATCCCCGACTTCCCCACGCCGGTCGTCACCACTCGGCCGCGGCACCCCGCCAGCAGTTCCAGCGCCTGGTCGAAACTCGCGTCCAGCCGCTCGATCAGGGCCAGAATCGCCTGCGCTTCGATGTTCAGTATGCGCTTGGCTGTCTCTCGCGACACCTGTGAACTCTGATCCAGAATTTGCACGAAATCTCGCTTCGAATCTCCCAGTGGGGCCGCCGCTGGAAACCACGACTATACTGAAAACGTCCCGATCGGCGCAACGTCAGGGGCCGCCGGGTAGGGGTGCCAGGGTGCGTCGACCCGTCCGATCCTCGCGGCGCGCAGGCTCTCAGAACATCGTGTTGTCGTTGGCGGCCTCCGACCGGCTCCCATCGCAGCGAGACTCCCGTCTGCGGCTCCAGGCAGGGGGGTCGCCGGGACCGACCAGCCACCGGACCCCGCTTCGGCAAGATGCCGGACCTCGCCGGCTCTCGACTGGCCAGGGAAAACCGCCCCGTCCCCCGGCATCCACGCGCTATTGCAGGCTGCCGTCCGAGGAACGACGAACCAGGGCGTCGATGGCGAGGATCTGCTCCAGCACGGCCGGCAGCTTCTCCAGCTCGAGAGCGTTGGGCCCGTCGCTGAGCGCGGAGGCAGGGTCGTCGTGGACCTCCATGAAGAGGCCGTCCACGCCCACCGCCACGGCGGCCCGAGCCAGCGCGGGGACGTAGCCGGACTGGCCGCCGCTGGAACTGCCGGCTCCACCCGGCAGCTGCACGCTGTGAGTCGCGTCGAACACCACCAGCGCTCCCAGCTCCCTCATCATCGGAAGCCCTTTGAAGTCCACCACCAGGTTGTTGTAGCCGAAGCTGGCGCCCCGCTCCGTCAGCATCACCCGGCTGCAGCCCGCGGCGGCCGCCTTCCCCAGGATGTTGCGCGTGTCCCAGGGTGCCAGGAACTGCCCCTTCTTGACGTTGATCGGCCGTCCGGAAGCCGCGGCGGCCACGATCAGGTCGGTCTGACGGCAGAGGAAGGCGGGGATCTGAAGCACGTCCAGCACCCGGGCGGCAGCCTCCACCTGCCCCGGCGCGTGCACGTCGGAGATCACCGGCACCCCCAGCTCCCCCTTGACCCGCGCCAGGACCTCGAGCCCACGCTCCAGGCCGGGTCCCCGGTACGAGTCGATCGAGGTGCGGTTGGCCTTGTCGAACGAGGCCTTGAAAATCCAGTTCACGTGCAGTTTTGCGGTGATTTCCTTCAAGCGGCCTGCCAACTCTAGGCAGTGCTCTTCGCTCTCGATGACGCAGGGTCCGGCGATCAAGAAGAGGCCTTCCCCTTGGCCCACCCGGAAGGGGCCGACGGGGAAGCTCTGCTCTGAAGATGCTTGGGTCAAGTTGCTTCCACTGCGCGAGCCGGCCCTGCCGGAAAAGCGGTGGCGAGCCACCGCACTTCGGTCACAGCGCCAGGGGGTTTTCCTTCAACGATTCGCCCAGCTGCTCGGCCGCCTGCCGCTTCTCCCGGTATTCGAGCGCGGCGCGGATGAAGCTCACGAAGAGCGGGTGGGGGCGCAGGGGCTTGGACTTGAACTCCGGATGGAACTGGCACCCCAGGAACCAGGGGTGCTCGGGCAGCTCGACGATCTCCACGAAGTTGCGGTCGGGAGAATTGCCCGAGACGCGCATCCCGTAGCTGGTCAGCAGCTCCTCGAATTCGCGGTTGAATTCGTAGCGGTGCCGGTGCCGCTCGGAGATCTCGCGCTCCCCGTACACCCGGAAGGCGAGCGAATCGGGTTCCAGCTCGCAGGGGTAGGCCCCCAGCCGCATGGTGCCCCCCATCTCGGTCACGCCCAGCAACTCCCGCAGCTTGTAGATGACCCGGTGCTGCGCCGAGGGGTTGAACTCGGAGCTGTTGGCCTCCAGGCCGCAGACGTTGCGCGCGTACTCGATCACGGCGCACTGCATTCCCAGGCAGATGCCGAAGTAGGGCACGTGGTGGACACGGGCATGGCTGATGGCCCGGATCATCCCCTCGATTCCCCGGGGGCCGAAGCCGCCCGGGACGAGGATGCCGTCGACGCCCTCCAGCTTCTCCTGCCAGTCGTCCCCGACCAGCCCCTCCGACTCGATCCACTGCAGCCGGACCCGGGACTGGTGCGGCAGACCCCCGTGCAGCAGCGCTTCGGTCAGGCTCTTGTAGGATTCTTCCAGTTCGACGTATTTGCCGACGATCCCGATGACGACTTCGCGCCGGGGCTGGTAGATCGTCTCCACCAGCCGGCGCCACTCCTCGAGGTTGCACTGGCCGGCGGCCAGCCCCAGTTCCTCGAGCACCAGCTCGTCCAGGCCCTCGTCGTGCAGGCACAACGGCACTTCGTAGATGTTGTCGACGTCCCGGGCGGTGATCACGGCCCGCGGCGGGACGTTGCAGAAGAGCGCGATCTTGTCCTTGATCTCCTTGGGCAGATTGCGGTCGGTGCGGCACAGCACCACGTCCGCCTGGATGCCGATCTCGCGCAGCTCCTTGACGGAATGCTGGGTCGGCTTGGTCTTCAGTTCTCCCGAGGTCTTGATGTAGGGCACCAGCGTCAGATGGACGAACAGGGAGTTTTCGCGGCCCACGTCGTTGCGCATCTGGCGGATGGCTTCCAGAAAAGGGAGGCTCTCGATGTCGCCGACCGTCCCCCCGATCTCCACGATCACCGCGTCCACGCCGTCGGCCAGCTTCTTGATCGTCGACTTGATCTCGTTGGTGATGTGGGGGATCACCTGGACCGTCTTGCCCAGGTAGTCGCCGCGGCGCTCCTTCTCGATGACGGCCTGGTAGATCTTGCCGGTGGTGGAATTGTTGTCCCGGGTGAGGCGGGCGCTGGTGTAGCGCTCGTAGTGTCCCAGGTCCAGGTCGGTCTCCGCGCCGTCGTCCGTGACGAACACCTCGCCGTGCTGGAAGGGGCTCATGGTGCCCGGATCGACGTTGATGTAGGGGTCCAGCTTGAGCAGCGTCACGTTGTACCCCCAGGCTTCGAGCAGACACCCGATCGAGGCCGAGGCCAGGCCCTTCCCCAGAGAACTCAACACGCCGCCCGTGACAAAGATGTACCTGGTCGCCAAATCTTCACCCACCTTCCTGGTTCGCCTCTTCCCCAGCCCTCACCCGCATTGCCCCGTCATTCTCCAACAGAGGTATGACACGCTCCACGTCCTCGGGCGTGTCCACGCCCACGCTGTCCTCCGAGACGGTTTCGACGTGGATGGCGATGCCGTTGTCGAGAAAGCGGAGCTGTTCCAGCCGCTCGCACCGCTCCAGGGCCGAGGGCCGGAGCCGGTCCAGTTCCAGCAGCAGCCGGCGCCGGTAGGCGTAGATGCCCAGGTGCTTGTGGGCGCTCAGCCCGCCGTCGGCCCGAAACGGGATCAGGGCGCGCGAGAAGTAGAGCGCGCGTCCCCGCTGGTCCGCCACTACCTTCACCACGTGGGGCGAGGCCGCCTCGCCGGGCTCCTCGAGCGGGACCTGCGCCGTGGCCACCTGCACCGAGTCGCCGACGCGGCGCATGGCTTCACACAGCGCGTCGATCGTGCGCGGAGAAATCAGCGGCTCGTCTCCCTGGATGTTGACGTACAGGTCCGCCGCGATGCGGGCCGCCACTTCGGCTACCCGGTCGGTGCCGCTGGCGTGCTCGGGCCGCGTCATCACCGCTTCCCCGCCGAAGCGCTCCACCGCCGCCCGGACCCGCTCGTCGTCGGTGGCCACCAGAAGCCGCTCCAGCGAGCGCGCCGCGGCCGCCCTCCGATAGACCCATTCGATCATCGGCTTTCCATTCAGATCGACCAGTGGCTTTCCCGGGAGGCGGGAGGAGTGGTAACGGGCCGGAATGACGCCCAGACAACGCATATGAAAGGCTACCTCGAGTGGCCCGCCCGGCGCAAACTCGGGTCGGGGCGGGCCATTGCAGCGAAAGGCTTGCACGCCGCAAGCGGCCCGGGGACACGCCGCAAGGGCGGCGCCACCCGCTTGCGGTCGCTTCCCCGATCCCATAAGATCGCTGCCCGATGGGGGCGACCCGCACTCTCCGGTACTGGGTGCTGCTGGCCGCGGCCGCTTTGTGGCTGGCGGGGATCTTCGCGCCCGTTTGGGCCGGGGAAGCGGGCCGGCTGCTGCACCTCTTCTTCGGAACCGTCTGCCATCAGATTCCCGAGCGGAGCTTTCACTGGGGGGCGGCGCAGCTGTCCGTGTGCCACCGCTGTTTCGGTGTGTACGCCGGCTTCACCGCCGGACTGCTGCTGTGGCCGGTGTTGCCCGGGCCCGCGCGGGTCCTCGAGCAGCGCAGCCGGCTCGTCTGGCTCTTCCTGCTGCCCATGGCGGTGGACGTCCTGCTGCCCAACCAGGCCTGGGACCGGGTGCTGACGGGACTGTTGGCCGGTTTTCCCTGCGCCCTGTTCGTCTGGATCGCCGCCGAGCAGCTGGGCCGCCGGCGCCCGGGGCCGCTGGCGGAAGGCCGCGAACCAGCCTTGGACAACGAGTTGCAGGCGAACCGCGCCGAACCACAAAGGAGCGTTCCATGAATCACGAGAAACCGAGTAAGCTCAATCCAGTGCTGGTGGGAGGTGCGGCGCTGGGCGTCGCCTCCGGGATCCCGCTGCTGGGCGCCCTCAACTGCGCCTGCTGCGCGCTGGTGGTGGGCGGCGGCGTGCTGGCCAGCTACCTCTACATCCGCAACCTGCCGGCTGGGATGGCGGTGACTTACGGGGACGGCGCGCTGCTGGGCGTGCTGGCCGGACTGGTGGGGGCGGTCGTCACGGTGATCGTGAGCATCCCCTTCCAGCTGCTCACGAGTCAGATGGGGGGGCAGTTCATGCAGCAGGCGCTCGAGGACCTCCGCAACGAACCGGACATCCCTCCCGAGTTCGTCAGGCTGATGGAGGGGCTGCTCTCCCCGGAGGGAATCGGAGCGGCCGGCATCCTGCTCGGGCTGATCTTCTACGCCATCATCTTCCCGATCTTCGCCGCCTTGGGCGGCATCCTCGGTGTGGCCATGTTTCAGAAGAGCCCGCCCGTGACTCCGCCGGGAGGCGCCTCGGGCTATACTCCGCCGCCGCCACCCGCGGCCCCGACCCCACCGCCGGCCGGTGGCGTGTAAGGGTGAGTGAAAGCCGGGGAAATCATCGAAAGCGGTTCCGGATCTCCAGCCAGTCGGCCATGGGGATCCGGAGGAACTTCTCCACGACCGCCGGATCGAAGAGGCTGCCCGAGCGCGCCGCCACCCGCGAGCGGGCCACCTCGACCGGCAGCGGCTCCCGGTAGGGGCGTTGGCTGGTGAGGGCGTCGAAGGCGTCGATGACCGCGAAGATCCGAGCCTCCAGCGGGATCGCTTCGCCCCGCAGCCCCCGGGGATAGCCGCTGCCGTCGAAGCGTTCGTGGTGGTGCAGGACCAGCTGTGCGGCGCCCCGCAGAAAGTCGATGTCCTGCAGGATGTCGAAGCCGATCTCCGGGTGACGCCGCATCTGCGCCCACTCCTGCTCGGTCAGTTCTCCCGCCTTGAGCAGGATGGCGTCCGCCACGCCGATCTTGCCGATGTCGTGCAGCAGTGCTCCCCGCTCCAGGTCCCCCAGTTGCGGCAAGGTGAAGGTGAACTCCTCCGCCAGCCGCAGCGTGTAGGCGGCCACCCGCTGGGAATGCTGCTTGGTCTCGTGGGCCCGCGCGTCCAGGGCCCGGACCAGCGTCTCCATCGTCAGGTTCTGCTGCAGAGCGACGCTGTCCAGGGCGCTCTCCAGGGCCACGTCAGCCGCCGCCAGCCGTTGCTGCAGCTGAAGCAGGCTGTCCGCCTCGCGGCGCCGCTCGAGGTGCTGGCGGACGGCCTCCTGGACGCGGCTCCCCAACTGCTCCAGTTCCACCGGCTTGGTGAGGTAGTCGTCCAGCCCTTGTTTCATCAGTCCGACGGCCACGTTCACGTCGACCACCGCGGTGAGCATCAGCACGGTCATGTCGGGGAACTCGCGGCGCACCCGGTCGAAGAGTTCGGCTCCCGAGAGCCCGGGCATGTTGAGGTCGGAGATCATCACCTCGAAGGTCCAGCGGCGCAAATGCTCCAGCGCCTCGCCGGCGTCGTCGGCGGTCCGGCAGCGGTAGCCGCGGTCCTCCAGGTAGTCCCGGATGGTCTCGCGGATCCAGGGCTCATCGTCCACGACCAGCACGCGTGTTTCCGATTCGCGCCGCCGCTCCTTCGTCATGAGCGATTCCCGTCGAGTCCGATCCTCACGGCCGGCCTGGTCTCACGACCTTGAGCAGGGTGCCGGCGGCCAGCCGGCGGTCCGGGTCCACCCGGTTGAGCACCATGAGCTCGCGGGCGCCGAAGCGCTCGCCGCCGAAGCGGGCGGCCACGCTCTCCAGGGTCTCCCCTTCCCGGGTGCGGTAAAGGTCGACCCGGTCCGGCTGCACCTCGAGGGCGCGCCGGTCCCGGAGTTCGTCGAAACTGCGCACGGTCGCCTCCAGCTCCCGGCTGAAGGAAGAGTACTGCTGGGCG
>JBFGHG010000090.1:0-8172 GCA_041578395.1 Acidobacteriota bacterium | reverse complement strand
TCCGGACGTCCCGGCAAGAGCTGGAGAACGTGCTGACCGGCCGGGCCGACAGCTTTCAGCCGATGCTGCTGGACCGGTCGGACGGACTGCGGGGAGAGTTCCAGGGGACCGGAAAGGGCATCCTGGACCGGCAGGGCAGGTTGTGGCTGCCGACCCTCGGCGGGGCGGCCACACTGACTCCCGGACGCGTCCCGGCCAACGACCTGCCCCCGCCGGTGTACGTCGAGCGCATGGCGGTGGACAACCGCAGCTACCGGGCGGGCGCGCCCGTCGTATTGGGGCCGGGCTCCCGCAGCTTCGAGTTTCACTACACGGCCCTGAGCTTCGTGGCCCCCGAGAAGGTCCGCTTTCGATACAAGCTGGAAGGCTACGACGAGCGCTGGATCGATCCGGGGCCGCGCCGCTCCGCCTTTTACACCAACCTGGGCCCGGGCAGCTATCGCTTCAAGGTCCTGGCCAGCAACAACGACGGCATCTGGAGCCAGGCGGGCGCTTCCATGTCCTTCGAGGTGGAGCCGGCCTTCTACGAGACCCGCTGGTTCCTGGTGTTGGCGGTGCTGGGGTTCGTCTCCGCCGGAGTGGGAATCTACAAGCGGCGCGTGCGCCGGCTGAAGCTCCACAACCAGCGGCTGGAGGAGACGGTGGAGGCGCGCACGCGGGAGATCCGGGAGAAGAACCGCGAGAACGAACGGCTGCTGCTGAACATCCTGCCGGTCCCCATAGCCCAGCGCCTGAAAGGGGGAGAGCGGACCATCGCCGACTCCTTCGAGGACGTGACGGTGCTGTTCGCGGACCTGGTGGGTTTCACGCCCCTGGCCGGAACGATGCCCTCGGCCGAGCTGGTGGATCTCCTCAACGAGCTCTTTTCCAGTTTCGACACGTTGACAATCGACCTGGGCGTCGAGAAGATCAAGACCATTGGTGACGCCTACATGGCAGTGGCCGGACTGCCCTCGCCCAATCCGAATCACGCCCGGGCGGCGGCCGAGATGGCCTTGTCGATGCTGGAGCAGGTCGAGCACCTCAACGCCCGGATGAACACGGCGCTGCAGTTGCGAATCGGTCTCAACACCGGCCCCGTCGTGGCGGGCGTCATCGGGAAGCACAAGTTCGTGTACGACCTGTGGGGAGACACGGTGAACATCGCCAGCCGCATGGAATCTCACGGCCAGGCGGGCCATGTCCACGTGTCCGCTTCGACCTACGAGTGTCTCCGCGCCTACTACGAGTTCGGGCCGAGCATCCGGATCGACGTCAAGGGAAAGGGCCAGATGGAGACGTACATGCTGATTGGCCGCAAGAAGCAGCGGCCGGTTTCGCCCCTCCATGCCGGGTTGGGGGAGCCGCCAGGGAACCGCCCCGCCCTGCTCGAATGATGCCCGGGCCTGCCAGGACCGCCCTGCTGCTGTCGTTGCTCGTCTTCTGGACGGCGTGCGGAGCCGACTCGCGCCCCGAGATGATCGTGCTGATCCGCATGATCGACCAGCAGGACCGCTGGTTCCGCCAGAAGATCCAGGAATTCGGGCGGCGGGAGGGGGTCCGCTTCCACGTCGTCACCTTCAACTCGATCTCCGACGTGCAGCGGATGCTGGAACTGGACGCCCGCGCCGGGATGGGCCGCGTCGGCCTGGTCAAGACCCACAAAGAGATGCTGCAGCCGCTGGTCGACCAGGACCTGATGCTGCCCCTGGACGAGATCTTCGGACCCGCCCAGCTGCGCCGGGACCTGCAGGACTACCTCCCGGTGGCGGCCCAGGGAGGATTCCTGGGCAACCGCTGCTACTACCTGCCCCGAAAACTCGAGACGTATACCCTCCTGTACCTGCGCCCTCGATTGGAAGAAGCCGTGCGCGGCTGGGAGACGACCCGCCTGGGGATCGAGCGGATGCTGCGGGAGAACACCGTGGACGGGCAGGGGCTGCCCGAAGGCTACCGGCTCGAGTTCGACCCCAACCGGTGGGACTGGCACGACCTGGCGGTGGTGGCGCACTACTGGGCTCAGACCCCCTACGGTGGGTTGCGGGTGGGGCGCATGGCGCACCGGGGCCGCAACTACAGCGGGACCATGACGGAGCTGGCCACCAAGGTCTTCCAGGCCGGCGGCACCACCGAGGACCTGCTGGAGGTGGCCACGCCCGCCGTCTACGACGCTTTCGAGTGGGAGGCCTTCTTCCGCAAGAGCGGCCTGTACAACCCCGGCATGTGGGAGCAGCGGTGGGGCGGAGGCGGCCTCTGGAAGGGCATGTCCAACGGCCTGGTCTTCCTCGCCTTCATGCATCAGCTGGACGCCTTTTTCATCCATGGCGTCTCGGAGCTGGACGGTTACCTGAAGTACCCGGAGCAGATGGAGACCGCCATCATGCCCCGGGCCGCCTCGCTGAGCGGTGAGGAGCGCCCCAGCTACGGCCACTACTCCCAGAAGTCGGGGTGGTGGTGGGGGATCCCGCGCTCCACGCCGGACGCCTTCCTCTCCTACCGCCTGGCCCGGCACATCACCAGCGACGAGTTCCACCGCGAGGAGGTGCGGCGCTTCGGGATGATGCCCGTCACGCGCCGCGTCTACGACGACCTGGGCGCCATCTTCGCCGCACCCGACCAGCACTGGATGCGGCTGGTCTTCGTGACGGCGCGGCGCCAGTTCGGAATCGGCCTGGACTACGGCGGAGCGCCGGTGGGCGTTCGCGAGCTGCCCGCCCACGCGGCCTGGCCCGCCATGCAGGAGATCTGGCTGGAGGCCTGGTACGACATCGTGGTGGAGGGCAACTACTCGGCCCGCGGGCCGGAGGGGAAAGTCGACCGCGCCTTCATCGCCGAGCGGCTGGAGGGCTACCGGCGCCGCATCCAGGAGCTGCGCCGGCGGAGCGAGACCACCAGCCTGCGGCCGCCGGAGGGAGGGCCGAGCCGGTGAGATGGTCGGCGCCGCTGCTGCACAGGATCGGCCTGGGACTGTTCCTGGTCGCGGTGCTGATTCCGCCCTTCCTCCTGTTCAAGTACTCCATCAGCGACAAGGAGAGCGTGGTCACGGGCGGGGAATATCCGCAGCCGTTCTGGCCCTTTCATCCCACGCTGCAGCTGTTCGAGCAGCTCTTCACGCGCGACGACTTCCTGGGGGCCTTCTCGTTGAGCCTGCAGATCGCGCTGCTGACGGTGTTCTTTTCGCTCGTGCTGGGGGCGCCGGCGGCCTTCGCGCTGGCCCGCTACCGTTTTCCGGGCAAGGCGCTGGTCCTCTTCCTCATGATCTCCGTCCGGCTGCTGCCCGACATCACCTCGGTGGTCCCCGTGGTGGAGCAGTTCGCCCGCTACCCGTTCAGCCTGGTGCCGGAGCTGTTGCAGGTGGCGCTGGCCCACACCCTGTTGTCGCTGCCCTACGTGCTGTACATCGCGATCGGGGTGTTCGAGACCATCCCCCGCGACCTCGAGGAGCAGGCCCAGCTGCTGGGGGCCAGCCGGCTGTTCGCCTTCCGCCACATCGTGCTGCCGGTGGCGCTGCCCGGTCTGGCGGCGGCCGCGATCTACGCCTTCCTTCTCTCCTGGAACGAGTTCGTGTTCACGTTCTTCCTGACTTTTCAGAGCACCTCCACCACGCTGCCCGTGCTGCTGCAGCGGATCATGGCCTGGACGGTGCAGACCAACTACCTGGCGGCCATCGCCCTGGCCCTGACCCTTCCGGTGATCGTGTTCACGATGATCGTGCAGAAGTACATGCGGGCGGGGATGATGGCGGGAGCGATCAAGTAGGCCATGGCGAGTGTGAAACTGGAAGGCATCGGCAAGTCGTACGGGGACCAGGAGGTGGTGTCGGACCTCGACCTCGAAGTCGCCGACGGAGAATTCGTCTGCCTGGTGGGCCCCTCCGGCTGCGGCAAGTCCACCACGCTGCGGATGGTCGCCGGGCTCGAGGAGATCACCCGGGGGGACGTGTACATCGGAGACCGGCGGGTCAACCTGGTCGCCCCGCGCGACCGCGACGTGGCCATGGTCTTTCAGAGCTACGCCCTGTTCCCCCACATGACGGTCGAGGCCAATATCGCGTTCGGCCTCAAGATCCGGAAGCTGCCCGAAGAGGAGCGCCGGCGCAAGATCCAGTGGAGCCTCGAGCTGATGGGGCTGGAGTCGCTGGCCGGCCGCATGCCCCGCGAGCTCTCGGGAGGGGAGCGTCAGCGGGTGGCGCTGGGCCGGGCTCTGGTGCTGGAGCCGGAAGTGCTGCTGCTGGACGAACCTCTCTCCAACCTGGACGCGGGGTTGCGCTCGGACATGCGCACCGCGCTCAAAAAGCTGCACCTGGAAGTGCAAAGGACGATCCTCTACGTCACCCACGACCAGGTGGAGGCCATGACCCTGAGCGACCGGGTGGCGGTGATGTCGCGGGGCCGCCTGATGCAGGTGGGGACCCCGCGGGAGGTCTACCGGCGTCCCCGCAACCTCTTCGTCGCCACCTTCATCGGCAACCCTTCCATGAACACCGTGCAGGTCCGGCCGCGGGACACGAAGGACGGGATCGTGCTGGACGCCGGCGACTTTCAGCTCCCCCTGGGAGAGGTCCCGGCCGGCCTCGTGCTCCCTTACCTGAACCAGCCGGTGATCCTGGGCATGCGCCCCGAGAAGATCCAGGTGCTGGAGAAGCCGGCCGACGATTCTCTGCGGGCCTTCGTCAACGTGGTGGAGCCGCTGGGGGCCGAAAACATCCTGGACGTCAACGTGGGTGACACCAACTTCAAGATCAAGGTGGCCGCGGGAAGCGGCATCAAGCCGGGCCAGCCGATCCCGGTCCGCTTCGACCGCGAATCGCAACACCTGTTCGATCACGAGACCGGCACGTCGCTGCTGGACAGCCTGCAGAGGCCGGTATGAGGTCGCGCTGGCGACGGCTGGAGCTCCTCTGGAAGAAACACTCCTTCGAGTTGTGGCTGCTGGCCCCCGCCCTGCTCTACCTGCTGGGCTTCCTGGTGATCATCGTCTTTCACCTGCTGGTGCTGACCTTCAGCTACACGCTTCCCCTCGAGGACCAGTTTCCCTCCCTGCAGAACTTCGCGGACCTGGCCGACTCGGGCTTCTTCACGGCCCTGTGGCGCACGCTGCTGTTCGTGCTGGTGGGGACGCCGCTGCAGCTGCTGACGGGGTTGGCGGCCGCCCTGCTGCTGCAACGGGCCTTCCGCGGCCGGGCGGTGGTCAGCGCGCTGGCCATGCTGCCTCTGGTGATTCCCTCCCTGGTCACGGCGATCATCCTGAATATCGTCTTCGACTACCCCTTCGGCCACGTCAACGACCTGCTGACGGGACGCTTCCCCTGGTTTCCAGAGCTGCTCTCCGATCCGGTCAACTGGAAGTCGACCGCCCCGGCGGCCCTGGGGGTGGCGCTGCTGGGAAACGTCTGGCGCAACCTGCCCATCTCG
Source organism: Acidobacteriota bacterium (assembly GCA_041578395.1). Taxonomy (GTDB): domain Bacteria; phylum Acidobacteriota; class UBA6911; order RPQK01; family JANQFM01; genus JBFGHG01. Next base: position 2,779 of record JBFGHG010000090.1, on the reverse strand, counting down.
ATGCTGATCCTGCTTTCCGGGCTGCTCTCGATTTCCGAAGACTACTACGAGGCGGCCCACACCATGGGAGCCACGGGCTGGCAGCGCTTCAAGTTCATCACCCTGCCCCTGCTCACGCCGGCCATCTCGACGGTGCTGGTGCTGCGCTCGATCGAGCTGTGGAAGGAGTTCATCTTCCCCTTCATCGTGGCGCCCGCCTACCCCACGCTGGGGGTGCTGATCGAGCGGATCCACCACGGCCAGCGCAACGCCGGTCTGGCCGCCCTGGTCAGCCTGCTGCTGGTCGGCTGCATCGCGGCCTCCACCTTCGTGATCCAGCGCTCCACCCGCTGGCTGCGGCAGCGGCTGGTGGGGGTGTAGGCGTGGAACGGGCATCCTGCCCGTCATTCCGGACGCCGGCGGGAAACCGGCCCCGTCACTTCTTGATCTTGTACCCGGCGGGCACTTCGAACAGGCCGTCTGCCAGCGGCTCCACGCTGACGCTCTTGACTTCGTTCCGGAACGACGAACCCGCCACGCGGCTCATCATCTTGGCCATCAGTCCGCTGCCTTCGAAGGCGATCTTCAGTTCGGTGGCGTAAGGGACTCCCGCGGCGGCCGCCGCGCGGTACAACTCGGCCATCCCCTTGGCCTGCCCGGGCTGCGCCTTGGCCAGGCGCGGGTCGCCGAAGAACAGGCCCTTCTCGGCCACGGCCGTGTAGAAGCGCTCGAAGTCCGCTCTGGCCGGGGAATCGGGCGCCACCCAGAAGGGGCCCGTCATCACCATCTGCATCGGCTCGTCCGGGACGGGAGAAAAAGCCATCCGGATTTCCACCTGGTGCTCGTAGCAGGTCTCGCCCAGGATTTCCCGCGACCGGCCCGTGGGCTTCACACTGACCTGGACGTCCGAGTCGGAGATCTGCGACAGCGACTCGGAGACCTCCGCCATGGAGACCAGTTCGGCTCTCTTCTTCTTGTGGTTCAGCACGATCATCTGCTGGGCGTCCACGTCCAGAATGGTGCTGGTCCCGTCGCCGTCGTCCATGCGCATGCGCGGCCCTTTGATGTAGGTCACCGTCTCGCCGCCGGCGCCGATCCCCATCGCTTTGCCGTCGGTGACGGACCGGACCGTGACGTCGGCCCAGGCGCTGCTCCACAGGCAAACGGCACACAACATCGCCGCCAGCTGGAGCTGGCCCTTGGCCTCTCGGGTAGTTCTCATTCGCAGTTCTCCTCCTAACATTCGTTTGCGTCGTCCTGGCGAGTATACGGCATGCGCACTGCGAGAAGAGAGGAAAGAATCAATTTTTGACAGGCATTTACAAGCGAGTCCAAAGCGGGGCGGCCCTCAGGGGGTCTCCCGCAGGGGCGGCACCTTCTGCAACAACCCCGGCTGCCGCATGATGGCCTCGATCTCCTCCGGCCCCGTGGGCACGAAGCCGGTGAAGTTTTCGACCCCCGTTTCCGTTACCACCACGACGTCCTCCACCCGCATGTAGATTCGTTGCTCGTGGACCCAGAGCATGGGATCGACCGAAAAGACCTGGCCCGGCTCCAGCGGGCGGCCGCGGTAGCTGCCCACGTCGTGGACCGCCATGCCGACCGGATGGGAGAGGTGGCCGCGGAAGTCGAGGGCGGCTTGGGCCGCCGCCCGGTGGGCCGGGTCGGAGAACTCGGTCTCTTCCCACACCTGCTGCATCTCGGCGGCCGCCTCGTCCAGGATCTGGTCGGCCGTCACCCCCGGCCGGATGCGTTTCATCAGGGCCTGGTGGTAGCGGACGATGAAACCGTACAGCTGCAGCTGGCGGGGGCCGAAGGCGCCGCTGACGGGCCACATCCGGGCCACGTCGCTGGTGTAGTAGCGGTAGTCGGGGGCGTAGTCCATCAGCACCAGGTCGCCGGCGCGCAGGCGGCCGTCGTTGCGGTAGTAGTGCCCGAAGTAGGCGTGGCCGCCCGAGGCGGTGATCGAGCGATACCCCTCGCCGCGGGCGCCGTTGACCAGGAAGACGTAACGGGCGGCGGCGTCCAGCTGATATTCGAACAGTCCGGGCTCGGTCGAGCGCATCGCCTCCAGCAGGGCCTCCCCGGCCAGCTGGCTGGCCCGCCGGATCAGCTCCACCTCGCGCGGACTCTTGACGATGCGCATCCGGTCCAGCACGGGGGTGAGGTCGCGCAGCTCGAGCTGCGGATAGCGGGTCTGCAGCAGGTGGCGGAAGTGGCCTTCACGCGACGGCCGCCCGTCCCAGGGGTCGGCGATCGAGTCGGCGAAGCCGATCAGCAGTTCGTCCCGGCTCTGGGCCTCCCCCTCGGCTGGGCTGAAGAAGGTGTACAGGGCCGGCGCCGGCGGGCGCAGCAGCTTCCGGTAGAGCTGGCGTCCCAGCTTCTCGATACCCAGGACCTGATCCACTCCGGTCAGTTGGGCGACCAGCTCGGCGTCCTCGGCCGAGAGCGTTTTCCCCTCGCCCCGCTCCCGGGCCTCGTCGCGGTGGGGGAGGAAGAGGGTGGCGCGGCGCGTCTGTCCGTCCAGCAGCAGGTAGCTGTGGGGGACTTCCAGGCCGGTCAGGTAGTAGAACTCGTTGGACTGCCGGAAGACCACGAAGCCGGGCGCCGCCGCGGCCCCCTGCAGCAGCGCCAGGGCGTCCGCTCCGATGGCGTCCATCACCTGGGCCCGCCGCTGGGCGAGTTCGTCGGGCGGAAAGTCGGTCTGGTAGTGAGGGGTGAGTTGGGCCGCGGCGGTGCCGGCCGTCAGGGCCCACGTGAATGCGCCGATCAGGATGGTTCGATGCACGGGTTCCTCCGG
>JBFGHG010000089.1:0-8326 GCA_041578395.1 Acidobacteriota bacterium | reverse complement strand
GCGCCGCCATCCGCTTCCGTCATGCCATCCTGGCCACCGGCTCCCGTCCCTCGCGCATTCCCGGCATCGAGATCGACAGTCCCCGGCTGCTGGACTCGAGCTCCGGCCTGGCCCTCGAAGACGTCCCCAAGCGCCTGCTGGTGATCGGCGGGGGCTACATCGGGCTGGAGATGGGAACGGTGTACGCCGCGCTGGGCAGCCAGGTCACGGTGGTGGAGATGCTGGACGGCCTGCTGCCGGGCGCCGACCGCGACCTCGTCCGGCCCCTGCACAAACGTCTCGAGTCCGTCTTCGAGGCCATTCACCTGGAGACCAAGGTGGTGTCCATGAAGGAGACCAAGAAGGGAATCGAGGTCCAGCTGGAGGGCAAGGCCGAGGAAAAGAAACAGCAGTTCGACCGCGTCCTGGTGGCGGTGGGGCGCCGTCCCAACTCCGAGGACCTGGGCCTGGAGAACACCGCCGTGGAGCTGGGAGAGCGCGGCTTCGTCCGCATCGACCAGCAGTGCCGCAGCACCGACCCCAAGATCTACGCCATCGGCGACGTGGCCGGCGAACCGATGCTGGCCCACAAAGCGTCGCGCGAGGGGAAGGTGGCCGCCGAGGCGATCGCCGGCAAGCCGGCCGCCTTCGACAACCTGGCCATCCCCGCGGTGGTCTTCACCGACCCGGAGGTGGCCTGGTGCGGCCTCACGGAGACCGAGGCGAAGGAGCAGGGAGTCGAAGTCACCGTCTCCCGCTTCCCCTGGGCGGCCTCGGGCCGGGCCATGACGCTGGGGCGCACCGAGGGGATGACCAAGATCCTGTTCGACCCGGAAACCGAACGGGTGCTGGGGGTGGGCATCGTGGGGCCGGGGGCGGGGGAACTGATCAACGAGGGCGTCCTGGCCGTGGAGATGGCCGCCGTGGCGGAAGACCTGGCCGCTACCATTCACGCCCACCCCACCCTGTCGGAGACGCTGATGGAAAGCGCCGAGAGCTTCTTCGGCCATGCCACCCACATCTACCGGAAGCGGAAGTAAACCAGTCTTGCCGGTTCACAATTTTCGGCCTCCTCAGGGTGAGCTGCTCCACTTCGAGATCGACTCGCGGGCGCTGGAGGGAAACCTGCTGGGCGACCCGTCCCGCCGGCGGGTGGGCGTCTACCTCCCCGCGGGATGGCAGCGGGCCGCCACCCCCTTTCCCCTGCTCGTCTACCTGGCCAGCTTCACCAACAGCGGGCTGAAGATGCTGGGCTGGGAGCGCTTCGGTGAGAACCTCCCGCAACGGCTGGACCGCCTGCGGGCCGAGGGGAAGATGGGGCCGGTGGTGATGGCCTTCCCCGACTGCTTCACCTCGCTGGGGGGCAACCAGTACGTCGACTCGCCGGTGATGGGCCGCTGGGAGACCTTCCTGCTCCAGGAGCTGCTCCCCGAACTGGAGCGCCGCTTTCCCGTCGTCTCCGGTCCCGAAGGGCGGGGCGTGATCGGGTTCTCCAGCGGCGGGTACGGCGCGCTGATCCAGGGACTGCGGCACGGCCAGCACTGGGGGGCGGTGGCCAGCCACTCCGGCGACCTGGGGTTCGACCTGCTCTTCCGCGGCGACTTCCCCCGCATGGCGACTCTGCTGGCGCGCCACGGAGGCGAGGCGGGCAACCTCCTGCGGGCCGTCCGGAGCGCACCCAAGGTGCGGGGCGAAGACCTCCACAGCCTGCTGCTGCTGGCGCAGGCGGCCAGCTACGATCCGGACCCCGGCGCCTACCCGGACATCCCCCTCCCTTTCGACCTGGAGACCTGCCGCCTGGACCCGGACCGCTGGCGCCGCTGGCTGGAGCACGACCCGCTCGAGCTGGTCCAGCGCGAATCCTGCCTCGAGCGGCTGCGCCAGCTGCGCCTCCTGTACCTGGACTGCGGGAGCTTCGACCAGTACCACCTGCAGTACGGCGCCCGGCGCTTCGCCCGGCGCCTGGCCCGGGCCGGCGTCTCCCACCGCTTCGAGGAGTTCCCCGACGATCACAGCGGGGTTCAGTACCGGCTGGACGTCTCGCTGCCCCTGCTCTACGGCGCGCTCTCCGGGCGAACAAACCCGGGCGCGCAATCGTAGGAGAGAGGTGACGGGAGAAAACGCGAAATGTTGAAGTTTCTGCTCTGGTGCCTGCTGTTCGTGCTGTGCTGGCCGGTGGCTCTGCTGGTGCTGGTGCTGTACCCCTTCGTCTGGCTCCTGCTGCTGCCCTTCCGGCTGATCGGGGTGACGGTGGGCGCCGTGTTCGACGTCCTGGGCGCGCTGCTGCGCCTGCCCGCCACCATCCTGGCCAAGCTGGCGTAGAGCCGCCCCTTCCCGCTACCCTGAGCAGGGATGTCCAGGATCTTCATCTGCTACCGGCGGGACGACTCGGGCGGCTACACGGGCCGGCTCTACGAAGCGCTGGCGGAGGAGTTCGGCGAAGACCAGGTCTTCCGCGACCTGGCGGACATCGCCGGCGGAGACGACTTCGAGGAAGCCATCCGCGAGCATCTGGCCACCGCGGCCGTGGCGCTGGTCATCATCGGCCCGCAGTGGGCCACGATCGAAAAGGAAGGGCGGCGCCGCCTCGAGGACCCGGCCGACCACGTGGCCGGTGAGGTCCGCACCTCCCTGGAGAGCGTCCCCACGGTGGTTCCGGTGCTCGTCGGCAAGGCGGAGATGCCGGCCCGATCGGCCCTGCCCGAGCCCCTGCGGCCGCTGTGCAGGCGCAACGCCCTGGAGCTGAGCGACAGCCGCTGGGAGTACGACGTGGGGCGGCTGGTGCAGCTGCTCCGCTTCCATTCGAGAGGTGGAGATTCCCGCCGCGGAACCCTGGTTCGCTCGCTGGCGGCGGGCGCCGCCGGCTGGCTGCTGACGGTACTGCTGTGGGCCACGCTCTTTTTCAACCTGCTGCCGGGCTTCGCCGCCGCGCAGCGCGGGTTCTACGGGTGGCTGGACCAGTTCGCCCAGGTCCCGTTCGACGAACAGCAGCTGGCTCTGATCGTGGTCGATCACGTCCCGGAGAGCCCTCCCACCGCGGTCCGCTCTCAACTGCGGTCCCAACACGGCCGGCTGATTCGAGGCCTGGCCGCGGCGGGAGCCCGGGCGGTCGCCTTCGACTACTACTTCGAGGACGCCACCGGCGGCGACGCCGAGCTGGCCGCCGCCATCCGGGAGGCCGGCACACGCGGCACCGGCGTTGCCTTGGGGGTCCGCAGCGCTCCCCGGGGGCGGCCAGATCTCGCGTCCTCCCTGCGCGAGGTGGCCGGGCCGCGCTGGGGGCTGGTCCGGCACCGGATTCCGCGCCGGGTCGAAGGGCTGTTCGTCCGGCTGGAGCTGGGGCGGCTGCTGCAGGACTACCGGAAACTGAGTCCGGCCGAGCTGGCCCCTTCGCTGGCCCTGCGCGCCCTGATGCTGCACCTGGGCGCCTCCAAGGCCCTCTTCTTCCCCCCGCGCTGGCTGCGGCTCGCCGGGCCGGACGGCGAGGTGCTGAAGGAGATCGAGGTCGATCCGCTGAGCCTGCAATCGGACGTGGTGGCCGTCAACGTCCTGCTCCCCTCTCCCCGGGAGTTCGAGACTCACCAGCTGGAGTACCTCACGGTACTGGAGAAGTGCCCGGGGGGAGACCTCGAGGACGCGGACTTCCTGCAGCGGAAGTTCGGCGGCCGGATCGTGCTGGTGGGCTCCTCGACCGACCGGCTGGACGGTTTCGAACAGATGGGCTACCAGCTGCAGACGCAGCTGCTGGCGACGCTGCTGCTCGGGGGCCAGGTAAGGTTCGCCGGCCCCGGCGCGGCCGTCCTGTTCCTGCTGCTGTTCGGGGCCCTGGGCCTGCTCTGGTGGCACCGGTTCGCGCCTCGGACGAGACAGCTCTTCTACTTCCGCTCGCGGCGCCAGGCCTGGATGCGCTCCACCGTCGTCTTCCTGGCGGGGCTGGCGGCGGCGGCGGTGCTGGCACAGCTGCTCACGGTGGTGCTGTTTCAGAGTGCCTCGCTGCTGCTGCCGGCTCTCTACTGCCTGGCCGCCTTCGCGGCCGTCTACCTGCTGCGCACCCTGGCCGAAGTGGCGCGGCCTTCCGGGCCGTGATTCTGCCTTCTCTGAAATGGTGGGCAGGATGCCGGCCACATTTGACCGGCCGACGGGCGCCCCCCTATAGTCGAAACCACGATGAATCGACCGGGTTCCATCACTTTACGGCTTCTCGCCGGCCTCGCGCTGATCCTGCTGCCGTCACCCTCACTGCTGGGGAACGGCGAGGTGCTGGCCCGGGTCCGGGCGCTGGTGGTGGACGGGCAGCGGCTCGAAGAAGTGTCCGCGGAGCAGGCGGAGGTCATTCGCACCAGCGGCGCGTCGGAGGCGGCCGCCGCCGGACTCGAGCTGTTCGCCGACGACGAGGTCCGGACCGGGGCCGGAGTCGAGGCCGTCCTCTTCTACAGCGAAGAAGTGGCGACCACTGACCGGGAAGTGACGGTCTTCGAAAACTCCAGGGTCACGATTCGCGGGCCGACCTCGATCCTGCTCCGACTGGGCGGACTCTTCGCCCGCCTGCGGGGCCTGTTCGACGTCGAGTTCGAAGAAGTCCTGCTGGGCGCCGCGGGGACCGAATTCCAGCTGGTCGCCAGCGGGGGCGAAGCGGAGCTGACGGTGCTGGAGGGCGCGGTCACTCCTCGTGGCCGTGCGCCGGGCCTGCAGCTGCACGACGGGGGACCTCAGACGCTGGGGCTGCCGCTGGCGCTCACCAACGCCTGCGGCCACGACCACGAATTCGAGGTCCAGGCGCAGGGAGAACCCCGCTGGGTCGAGTCCCGCGCAGGCGGACCTTACCGCCTGGCGGGCGGCGAGAGCCGGATCGTGCTGATCGAGCTGGCGGCGGACACCACCGGCGTGGCCTCCGGTTCCTACGCCGTGCCCCTGAACGTCCGCTGCCTCGACTGCCGCAACGAACCGACCTGCGACCAGGCCAGCGACAACCGGATCACCTACACGGTCACGGTGACCTCGTCCTCGTCCCGGGTGCAGGCGCTCCAGAAGCTGCGGCTGACCTCGGGCGGGATGGCGACCGAAGCGGCCGGCGAGCCGGAGGTCACGGCCGTGCTGGAGAAGACCAACGAGACCTTCCTGGCCCTGCAGCCGCAAACGCCCTTCGGAGACTGGACGCCTCATTTCGACTCGCCCGGCGAGCGTGCGGCCGTCTTCCGGGAATCGCGCTACCGGGCCATCTGGCAGCAGGACGCCGAGGCCTGGGAGCGGTTGGGCGACGTCTACAGCGACTGGGGCGAGGCGACGCGAACCCTGGGCGCCTACGAGAAACAGCTGCGGATGAACCCCGACCGGCAAAGCGACCCCGCCTGGCTGGTGAAGCTGGCCGAGTCGGCACGCGAGGTGGGAGAGTTGGAACTGGCCTGGGATCTCCTCGAGAGGGCCGAAGCCGGGGGCGCCTCGGGGGCGGACTTCCAGCAACTGCTCGGCAACCTGGCTTCCGACCTCTCGGAAGTGGCCGCCGAACGGGAGGAGCCGAACCTGGCGCAGACCTGGCTCGAACTGGCGGCGGAGGCCTTCCAGAGCAGCGTGGAGCAGGCCCGCACGCCTCGCCAGCAGGCCGTGGCGCACACCTCGCTGGCCGAATCGCTGCTGTCGCTGGGAGACCTCGAGGCTTCCGGGGCGCAGCAGCGCGAGCGCTACGAGCAGGCCCTCAGCGAATCGCGCCGCGCTCGGGAGCTCTACCCCTCGTACCTGTATTCCCTGGCGCGGGAAGGGCAGGCCCTGCAGAAGCTGGGCCGGTCCGGGCAGAGCGAGGAGGCGTACCGTCAGGCGCTGGAACGCGACCGCGGCTTCGCGCCGGCCCACTACCTGTTGGGAAGGCTCTACGAGGAGGAAGGCCGGGGAGACCGGGAAGAGGCGCTCGAGAGCTACCGCCGCGCGATCCGCTCCCATCCCAAGTACGCTCCCCCCTATTTCCGCGCGGGCCGGCTGCTCGAATCGGAGAGCCCCGAGAGGGCCTCTCCCTACTTCCAGGGCTTTCTGGCGCTGGAACGGCAGCCCTTCCGCGAGGGCGCGAAGTCGCGCGAGGCGTCGCGTGTGATCCTGCAGGCGCGAGACCGGAGCGACGAACCGCGCGGGGAGACGCTGACCCGCCGGGAACCGGTGGCGGTGCCTGATCTGAAAAAACTGTCCCGCCGGGCGGCGGAGCAGCGGCTGTCCCTCGCCGGGTTGCGGGTGGGGCGGATCACGGAGAAGGAGAGCAACAAGGAGCCCGGCAGCGTGCTGGAGCACGAGCCGAAGAAGGGCAAACGGGTGGAGCCCGGCAGCGCCGTGGACCTCGTGGTCGCCATCCCCAAGGTGAGGCGTGTACGCGTCCCCGATCTGACGGGACGGGATCAGCGGCAGGCCGAAGAGCAGTTGCGCCGCCAGGGGCTGAGCGTGGGTTCGGTCCGGCAGCAGCCGGCCTGCCAGCCCCAGGGCACGGTGCTCGAGCAGGCGCCGCCCCGGGGGACGCGGGTGACGGTCCCGTCCGAGGTGAGCCTGGTGGTGGCCGGCGGCGGGAGGACCGTGACCGTCCCCCGGCTGCAGGGACTCTCCTTTGCCGAGGCGCAGCGCGCGCTGGCGGGCGCCGGGCTGAAGCTGGGACGCGCGGAGCGGCGCGAAGACTCCCGGCCCCGCGATACGGTACTCGATCAGGAACCGGGCCCGGGCACGCAGCTGACGGCCGGCTGCCCCGTGAATCTGGCGCTGTCGGCCGGCATCGAGCTGGTGGTGGTCCCCAATCTGACGGGGTTGACGCCCCGGCAGGCCGAGCAGGCTCTCGTCCGGCAGACGCGCGGCAGGTTGCAGCTGGGCCGAGTACTTTCCAGCCCCGCGACCGCCAGGACACGCCCGGGAACGGTGTTCTGGCAGAGCGTCCAGCCCGGCGCCCGGGTCAAGCCGGGGACGCGCATCGACGTCCGCTACGCCCAGAAGGTCCAGCTGGTGGTGGTGCCCGACGTCCAGGGGCGATCGTCTTCGGACGCCGCGGCGATCCTGAGGCGGGCCGGCCTCAATGCGTCGTTCCAGGGCCAGGGCGAATACGTGTCTCGTCAGACGCCGAGCGCGGGGGCACGCGTGCCCCGGGGCAGCACGGTCACCCTGGTCCTGGTGATCGGGTAGGACGGTGTGGGACGGGCATCTCCGCCCGTCATTTCCGACGCCGGCCTGGGAAGGCCGGCTCCCGCCCTCCGCGTCTGCCCGATCATGGCAGCGGGCAGAGCAGCCCGCCGCCGCGGCTGAAACCCTCCACCACCAGGAAGTCCCCGCTCTGCAGTCCCGGACCGATGGGCTGCGAACAGCTGGTGTGAATGGAGGTGTGCAGGCCGCCGTCCACGAAGATCCGGATCTCGGTGGAAAGCGTTCCCTTCTTGTCGGTGCCCGAGAAGGTGAACTCGTCGCCCGGCATCACCAGACCGCTGAAGACGATGTCGGACGGCTTCTTCTGCTCCACTTCCACCAGCGCCGCCGCCATGCCGGTATAGCGCAGGGTGAGCTGGGTGACCTTGCCGGAACACTCGTCGCAGCCGCTGGGATTGCCCGTGAAGGGGACCGTGCAGGTCACGCCGTTGTTGCGGCTGATCGCCTCGGTCACCAGGAAGCTCCCCTCCCGAACTCCCGGACCGATCGGCTGCGAACAGCTGGTGTGAATCGACGCGTTCAGGCCGCCGTCCACCATGAACTCCACCTCCGGCCCCAGGGTGCCCTTCTTGTCGGCGCCCAGGATCATGAACTCTTCGAAGGGGTTTATCATGCCGGCGAAGACTTCTTGCCCCTTGCGCATCCGGGCCTGGACGAAGCCGGGGGTCGAGCGCAGGTAGCGCAGCTTCATCATGGTCACCTTGCCGTCGCAGTCGAAGCAGAGCAGCTCGTAGCCGAAGTCGGCGTCGTCGTGGTCCTCGCTTTCGGCCAGCGGATACGGGCCGCCCGGCAGGTAGGGCTCGTTGCCGGTGGTCAGCGTCAATCCCGGGGGCAGGGTGGACTCGTCCACGTCCACGAAGTAATTGCCTCCGCCCAGACCCAGGAAGTCGTAGTCGCCGTCACCGGAGGTCACCTGAACGGCCACCAGCTCGTCCACCATCGGGTCGAACATGCCGTCGGCGTCCGAGTCGCGGTACAGGCGCACCGTCACGCCGTTGATCCCCACTTCGGAGGGGTCCTGCACGCCCACCGTGCCGCCGTCTTCGGGCTGCAGCGTGTCCAGCCAGACGCGGTCGCCGATGCTGGCCGACGGCACGGCCACCACGGTGGCGGACATGCGCAGCGCGTTCAGGTTGGCCGCGTCCAGGCCGTCGATGCGCAGGACGTACTCTCCGGCCGGCAGGCT
>JBFGHG010000088.1:0-8354 GCA_041578395.1 Acidobacteriota bacterium | reverse complement strand
GTCCGTCCCGGCCCACAGCAGCCCCGCCTGGTGAGGCGACTCCTCGAAGGAGAAGATCACCCCGTAGACCTCGACGCCGGTGCTGTCGTGAGTGATCGGCTCGCCGGCGTAGTCCTGCTTGCTCTCGTCGTCGCGCGTCAGGTCGGGACTGATCGTCTGCCAGCTCTGCCCCTCGTCCGTCGACAGGTGCACCATCTGCGAGGTGTGGTAGAGCCGCGTGGGGTCGTGCGGCGAGATGCGTATGGGCGCGTTCCACTGGAAGCGGTATTTCAGGTCGCGCGGAGCCTGGCCCAGCTGCAGCTGCGGGTAGATCAGGATGGGGCGGTACTCGCGCGTCCGCCGGTTGACGCGGGAGATGGCCCCGCCGTAGCAGCCCGCGTAGATCACGTCCGGGTCGCGAGGGTCGACGGCGATGTGACCGCTTTCGCAGCCTCCCACCGAGTACCAGTCCTCCACCACGCCCCCCTGCTCGCGGCTGGGGACGGAGATGGTGCTGTTGTCCTGCTGCGCGCCGTAGACGCGGTAGGGGTACTGCCCGTCCACCGTGAGGCGGTAGAACTCGGCCGTCGGCTGGTTGCGCTGGGTGGACCAGGAGGCGCCGCCGTTGAGGCTGACGTTGGCGCCGCCGTCGTTGCCTTCGATCATGTGGCGGTTGTCGACGGGGCTGATCCAGAGGTCATGGTTGTCGCCGTGGGGCGTGCGGATGCGCTGGTAGCTCTTGCCGCCGTCCGTCGACTTGTACATCCCCGTGTTGAGGACGTAGACGGTGTTCTCGTCGCTCGGGTCGGCGTAGATGTGGTTGTAGTACCAGGGCCGCTGGCGCAGGCGGGCTTCCTCGCTGACCCTGGCCCAGCGCTTGCCGCCGTTGTCGGAGCGGTAGATCCCGCCCCCTTTCTCGGCCTCCACGATGGCCCACACGCGGTCCGGGTCGGCCCCCGAGACGGAGACGCCGATGCGCCCCACCAGGCCCTTGGGCAGGCCGCCCTCGAGCTTCTTCCAGTTGTCGCCGCCGTCGGTGGACTTCCAGAGGCCCCCCTCCTCGCTGCCGCTGATCAGGGTCCAGGGCTTGCGCTCGGCCGTCCACATGGCGGCGTAGAGCACGCGCGGGTTGCGGGGGTTGAGCGCCAGGTCGACGGCCCCGGTCCGTTCGCTGACGTAGAGGACCTTCTCCCAGGTCCGGCCGCCGTCTTTGGAACGGTAGACCCCGCGCTCCTCGTTGGGCCCGAAGATGTGTCCCAGAGCCGCCACCCAGACCCGGTCCGGGTCGTTGGGATGGACCTGGATGCGGCCGATCTGGCCGGCCTCGGGAAGCCCGGCGTGGGTCCAGGTCTCCCCGGCGTCCGTGGAGCGGTAGACCCCCACGCCGGGAGAGACGTTGCCGCGGGGGCAGGCCGAGCCGGTGCCGGCGTAGATCACGTTGGCGTCGGAGGGCGCCACCGCCACGGCCCCGATCGATCCCGCCTCGAAGAAGCCGTCGGAGACGTTGTTCCAGGTGATTCCCGCGTCGGTGGTCTTCCAGACACCGCCGCCGCTGGCGCCGAAGTAGTAGGTGAGCGGATCCCCCACCACACCCGCCACGGCCGTACTGCGGCCGCCCCGTGAAAACTCCAGGGAACGGTACTTCATCCCCTCGAGCAGCTTGGGATCGACCGGCGGCGGCGCCTCGTCGCTTTCAGCGGCCCACCCCGCGCCGGCCAGCATCGCGGTCGCCAAGATCAGAAGCCCAGTGACTCTCCACCCATTACGCATTGCGCCTCTCCTTACACGGAAAACCTGATGTGATCACCGGGCCAGCCGCCCGGCACGAGAGACATGGTAATACCGGCGAGCGGGAGAGGCAAAAGATCGTAGTCGTAATCGGAGTCGGAGTCGGAAAGCCCGACGGTCCGCGGCACCAGCTTTCAGAACGGCGGGCAAGGATGCCCGTCCCACCTACTTCAGTCCCTGATCGCGTAGACGAGCTGCACGCTGGCAGACACCGAAACTTCTCCCGGCGCCACCGGCGTGTCGTAGCTTCTCACCGCTTCGAGCGCGCCGTAGCTGGCCAGCGGCCGGACCACCGCCTCGGCCTCGCTCACTTCCATCAGCGCCGCCAGCTCGACTCCCAGCGCCCGGGCCAGAGTTTCGGCCTTGGCGCGCGCCTGCCCGGCCGCCCGGCTCAGCGCCTCGGCCTTGGCCTCCTCGTCGTGGCGCCGTGTGAAGCTGACCCCCTGGACCTGGTTGGCGCCGGCCCGGGTGGCGCGGTCCACCACTTCACCCACCAGGGTGAGGTCGTCCAGCCGGATGGTGACGTTGCCCGAGGCCCGGTATCCCCGGATGGCGGGGGTCTTACCCTGTTCCGGGCTGGCGTAGTCCGGGTGCAGGTTCAGCGAACCGGTCTGAATCTTGTTGGCGGGGACGCCTGCCTGCCGGACGGCGGTCATGATGGCGTCCAGCCGGGTGTTGAGCGCCGCCTGCGCCTCCCTTGCGGTGCGGGCCACGTCGGCGGCGCCCAGGCTCAGCACGGCTTCGTCGGGGGCGACGAAGACCTCGGCCCGTCCCACCACGCGCAGCACGCGTGAAGCGTCTTCGGCCAGCAGGGGAGCGGCCAGAGCCAAGGCGGCCAGAATCGTCAGCGCGGCGGTGAATCCGTAATTTCTCATGATCTGTTTCCTCTCTACGGGCGGAAGGCTGGCGGCCCGGGGCATGGGAAGGGTCACTGCGGCGGTTTGGAGGGCCGCATCTCGATCCGGCTGGTCAGGCAGCGCGGATCGCGCTTCAGCGTGTCGACGACCACTTCGGCCACGTCCTCGGCAGCCAGTTTCCACGATTCTTCCTCGCTGGGGGTGCTGCCGCGAAACCAGGTGTTGACGCTGCCGGGCATGACGTAGGCCACCCGCACGTCGTCGTGGCGCACCTCCTGCATCAGCGCCTCGCTGAACCCCGTCAGGGCGAACTTGGAGGCGTTGTATGCCGCCCCGCCGGGAAAGGCGTTCTTTCCGGCCAGGCTGCTGATGTTGATGATGAATCCGCCCGAGAGTTTCAGCAGGGGGAGGGCGTAGTGGCAGCAATAGAAGACCCCGCTGAGGTTGGTGGCGATGGTGCGGTCCCAGTCCTCCACGGCGAGGTCCTGCACCGGACGGAAGATGCCGATGCCGGCGTTGTTGATCAGGACCTGGAGCCCGCCCAGCTCCTGGCGGCAGAACTCCATCAGCCGGCGCACCTGGCGGGCCTCTCCCACGTCGCAGGTTCGGGCCAGCACGCGCCCGCCGGTCTCCCGGGCCAGCCGCTCGGCCTGCTCCTTCAACTCGCCTTCGGTGCGGGCCGACACGGCCACCTCGCACCCTTCCCGCAGCAGCTTTTCGGCCACCGCCAGGCCGATTCCCTTGCTCGCACCCGTGACCAGGGCCTTCTTTCCTCTCAGCGACACGGTTCCTCCACCAACCAAGCTACAACAGAAAGCCGAAGAGCAGGAAGAAGAGAATGGCGGCGGACGCGGCCAGCAGGGCGTAAGGCAGCTGGGTGCGGACGTGGTCGATGTGGTCGGTGGCGGCGGCCATCGAAGCCACGATGGTGCTGTCGGAGATGGGCGAGCAGTGGTCGCCGAAGATGCCGCCTCCCAGCGCGGCCCCCAGCGTCAGTCCGGGGTCCAGGCCCAGCAGGCGGATCATCGGGACCACGATGGGGATCATGATTGCGAAGGTGCCCCAGGAGGTGCCCGTCGAGAAGGCGATGAAGCAGGCCAGCCCGAAGACGATGGCGGGGATGAAGCCGGGGTCCAGCGCGGCCTGGGCGGCCTGCGCCAGGAAGACTCCGGTCCCCAGCTCCCGGGTCGTGCTTCCGATGGCGAAGGCCAGCGCCAGCACGATCACCAGCGGAGTCAAACCCTGGATGCCCTGAATCAGGTTGTCGGTCAGCTCCTGCAGGGTGAAGATCCGCTGCACCAGGTAGCTGACCGCCCCCACCAGCAGGCCGACGATGACGCCCCACAGCACGGCGTCCGAGCCGCTGCCCGCCATCACGTCGCCGTCTCCGGTGGCCCACAGCACCAGGGGCACGGTCAACACCATCGAGGCCACCGGCCCCACCATGTTCCAGGCCCGCGGCGTGACGCCCGGCTTGGCCTCGAGCGTGGAGACTTCCGCCGAGATCATGGGGACGGCCCCGTCCCGGAGCAGCTTGCCCTCCTCCCGCACCCGCCGTTCGGCCTCCTTCATGCCTCCCAGGTTCCAGCCGGTCAGGATGACCACCAAGGCCAGCAGAATCGCGAAGATGGCGTAGAAGTTCAGCGGCAGGGCCGAGACCAGCAGCGCCACCGGCTGCTCGACCTGCTGGGCCGCCAGCAGGCCGACCACGTACGCGCCCCAGGCGTTGAGCGGAATCAGGATGCACTTGGGCGCGCAGGTGGCGTCGATCAGGTAGGCGAGCTTCTCGCGGGAGATGCGGCACTTGTCGAACAGGGGCCGGGCCACCGAACCGGTTACCAGCAGGCCGAAGTTGGACTCCAGGAAGACCGCCATGCTGACGCCGGCCGTCACCAGTCCCACCGAGCGGCGGGAGCGGGCCAGTCCGATCCGGTCCACCCACTGCACGAAGCCGTCCATGCCGCCGGAGCGCTGCGTGAAAGTGATCATGGCGCCGATCAGCGCGCTGAAGACCAGCGTCTTGGCGTTGCCCGGCGTGGTGGCCGAGGCGATGAAGACCTCCACCGAGTCGATCAGGCCGCGCAGGGGATTGCCGCCGTTGAGCAGCGTCCACCCCAGGAAGATGTACAGCCCCAGCGACAGGTAGACCTGGCGGGTCGCGATGGCCAGGCCGATGGCGACGATGGGGGGTAGGATCGAGGGCCAGCCTAGGGTTTCCATAATGGCGCCCCCGACCTTAAACTCCGGCTCCCGAAAGCGGAAGAGGTCGGGGTGACTTTTCTTCCCTCTGCAGGATCGCCTGCGCGACCCGGTTTGCCCAGGCGGCGTAGATTCCCGGGCCCGGGTGGAAGCCGTCTTCGGCCATCAGATGCGCGCCGCCCGGCAGGTCCAGGCGCACGTAGGTGCACCCGTCCTCGGCCTGCGCGGCACGCTCGAGGTCCTGGTCGAACGACCGGGCCCGGTGGGCCAGAACCCATCGCAGGGGTTGGGGAAGCGCGGGGAAGTCGGCGACGGGCGGGAGTCCCGACACCACGATCAGACCGGCCCCGAACCTCTCCCGCAGCAGGGTCCGCAATCGGGCCTGGGACCGCCTCCAGCGGGAGCGGCTCGAGCCCGACGTCACGTCGTTGAGGCCGAGAGAGGTCACGACCACGTCGAAATCCTGCTGCTTCAGCCGCTGGAGACGCCGCAGCGTGCTGGCCGTGGTGGCCCCGCTGCGGGCCTGCAGGGTCCACTGCACCCGGTATTTCGCCGCCAGGCCCGAGACGACCCGGCCCAGCAACGCCTCGTCCTGGTGGCTCGCCCCCACGCCGGCGGCCGCGGAGTCCCCGGTGAGCAGCAGGCGCAGGAGAGGCCCCCGCCCGGTTTCGCCCTGCCGGGAGCCCGGAGGTTCGTCCAGCCGCGGAATGCGGCGGCGGACCGCCCGGCCCTGCACGAGCAGGACGGGCCCCAAGGCCAGAGTTGCGAGGGAATGCAGCAGGCCCATGGAGGTTACCGGGCGCCCGGCCTCCTCATGGGCATCGGCGACTGTCGTAGCGCGGTCAACTCGTCGTGTTTGGCCAGGGCCGGTTTCACGATGTCGTTCTCGGCGATTTCGAGCCGGCCCTTCGTTGGGCGGCAGCCGGACCTCGCTGAACCGCATGTAGTCCAGGTTGCCCTGCGACTCCAGCCGGCCTTCGTCCACCAGCCTGCAGAGGCGCTGCCGGTAGAACTCGTCCGGGAGACCGCGGTAGCGATACTCCGGGCTCAGCATCACGGTGCTCGCGACCCTCGCGACCTTCAGGAACCGGCGCTCCGCGCTCTGCAACAAGGCGTCGTCGATCCGTTCCAGGTCTTCGTCGGAGAGCTGCTCCACGAGAGCCCGCTCTTCGACAGTCAAGGGCTCGGACGGAATCGGGATTTCCCGGGTCATTCGGATTCCTTTCAGGGTTCGTCGACGGGTTGCTGATCGAACCGCCTCATCAGCTCGAGAAGTTCCTCCCGGCTGGGGCGCCGTCCGTCCCGGGTCAGCTCCGCCATACCTTCGAAGTAGCCCTCCCGGCGGTCCGCCGGGCAGAAGATGATCAGCATGGTGGAGCGGTGGGACGACGAGTTCGAGAACCCGTGCACCTGACCGGGGGGTACCAGCAGCAGGGTGCCGGGTCGGCCCACCACCTTGCGCTCCCCCGCCAGCAGTTCGACTTCGCCTTCCACGATGTAGAAGATCTCCGTGAGCTTCTGGTGAGTATGCGCGTTGGCCCCCCGCGCGCCGGGCTCCATGGTGTACTCGAACAGGCCGATCTGTCCGCCGGTCTCCTCGCCGACGACCTTGAAGGTGCAGCGGGTCTTGGCCCCGATCGTGACGTAGTGGCCCTCACCTCGATGCAGGACCTTGGGCTCCTGTGGATTGGGCAGGGTCATGGGTGTTCCTCCCCGCCGCAGTGGGGGTGGCGCTGGCCCTCGAAGCACGTCTCGAAGAAGCAGGGTACGTTGACTTCCGGTCGCATCAGCACCGTGCCGGGCGCGGCGAACCAGCGGTCGAACCGATCGCTCGTCCAGGCTGGATAGAGCACCCCGGGGGGTGCCGCCATCGTTTTCTCACAGGCAATCCGATGGGGCGGAAAGGAGAGGTCGGGTGGGATCACTGTCTCGCTCACGGGGCCTCCTTTTCGTGCCCGTCAAGGTACCATAGTTGGACGGCCGGACCGCCCCGCCGATTGACTTTCCCGGCGGCCCCCCCGAACATGAAGCGCCATGCCCGAGCCGCACCCTGCGGAGACCCCCTGGAAGAGCGACATCGTCGGTGGCGTGACCACCTTCCTGACCATGTCCTACATCGTGGTGGTCAACCCGGCGATCCTCTCGGCCGACGGCACCGGGATGCCGTTCGACGCGGTGCTGACCGCCACCGTGCTGGTCTGTTTCGTCTTCACCCTGCTGATGGGACTGGTGGCGCGGCTGCCGTTCGCCGTCGCCCCCGGGATGGGCCTCAACGCGTTTTTCACCTACAGCATCGTGCTGGGCGAAGGCGTCCCCTGGCCGACGGCGCTGGGGATGGTCTTCTGGTCGGGGGTGCTCTTCCTGCTGATTTCGATCACTCCGCTGCGGGAGTGGATCGCCCGGGCCATCCCCCTGCCGCTGCGCCTGGCGGCGGCCGCCGGGATCGGGCTGCTGCTGACTTTCATCGGACTGCGCAACGCCGGCGTGGTGGCGGCCGATCCGGTCACGCTGCTGCGCATCGGGGACCTGGGCGTGGAGGCCGCCCTGGCCGGAGCCGGCCTGCTCGTGACCGCCTACCTGGTGCACCGCGACAGCGCCTTCGCCTTTCTGGCCGGAATCGGGGCGGTCAGCGCCGCCGCCGCGGTGGGAGGCTGGGCCCCGCTGCCGGACCGGTTACTGAGCGCTCCCGACTTCAGCCTGCTGCTGGCCCTGGACCCCTGGCCGGCGCTCTCGCTGACCCTGCTGCCCACTATGCTGGCACTGCTGGTGACCGACCTGTTCGACTCCCTGTCGACCTTCGTGGGCGTGGCGCAGGCCAACGGCCTGATCGACGACGAGGGACAGCCGCTGCGCCTGCGCCAGGGGCTGCTGGTGGACGCTCTGGCCACCCTCGGCTCCGGGCTGGCGGGCTCCTCGCCTGCCACGGCCTACGTGGAGAGTTCCGCCGGAATCCGGGCCGGGGGACGGACGGGCCGGGCTTCCGTGGTCACGGCGCTCTGCTTCCTGCCCTGCCTGCTGCTGGCCCCGCTGGCGGGCGCCGTCCCCTCCTACGCCACGGCCCCGGTGCTGGTGCTGGTGGGGGCGTTCATGTTCCGGAGCGTGACCGAGCTGTCGCTGGGGAGGATCGAGGAGACACTGCCCCCGTTTCTGACCCTGATTCTGATCCCCCTCACGTTTTCGATCACGCAGGGAATCCTGTGGGGGTTCACCGCGCACGTGGCGCTCTACCTGCTGACGGGACGGCGGCGCGATCTCCCCCCGGCGATGCTGGTGCTGGGACTGGTGTCGGCACTGCTGCTGGCGGTTACCTGAGAGGCGCTTCGCCGGGCGTCACGATCCGGCCAGGGCGGCGCGCTTCTCGACGGCTTCCTTGATCCGCCGCAGCCCTTCGCGGAGGTTTTCCATCGAGGTGGCGTAGGAGAGGCGGATGTAGCCCTCGATTCCGAACGCCGACCCGGGGACGGTGGCGACCCGCGCCTCCTGAATCAAGAACCGCGCGAACGACTCGGAGTCGGGGCTGCCAGTGGCGTG
>JBFGHG010000087.1:0-8372 GCA_041578395.1 Acidobacteriota bacterium | reverse complement strand
TGCTGTTCGGGATCCCCGGCCTGATGGTGGAATGGACGCTGGGCCGCCACACGCGGCGCGGGACGCTGGGCGCATTCCAGCGGGTGGGACTGGCCGGCGGAAAGCTCTGGAGCGGCCTGCTGCTGCTGACGGTGACCATGGCCGCCTCCTACTACGCGGTGGTGATCGCCTGGGTACTGACCTACGCCTGGCAGTTCCTCGCCAGCGGCGCCCCCGCCGACGCCGCGGCCCGCTTCGAGTCGGTCACGGGCAGCCTGCGCGAGCAGGGCCCGGCGCTGGTGGTGACCGTGGCGCTGGCGTGCGGCGCGATGTACTGGGGGGTGAAGGCCGGAATCGAACGGGTGAGCACGCTGGTGACCCCGCTCTTTTTCCTGCTCACGCTGGTGCTGATCGCGCGGGCGCTGACGCTACCGGGGGCCGAAGAAGGCCTCTGGTTCTACCTCAGCCCACGGCTCGACCAGTTTCGGGGCACCACCTTGCTGGCGGCCACCGGGCAGGCCTACTTCTCGCTGGCCCTGGGCGGGACCTTCATGGTGACCTACGGCAGCTACCTGCGGGCCGGCGAGAACATCCCCCGCACGGCGGTGGGGACGGCGCTGGCCGACGCCTCGGCGGCCTTCATCGCGGGACTGGTGGTGGTCCCTTCACTGTTCGCCTTCGACGTCGACCTGGCCAGCGGGCCTCCCCTGCTGTTCGTGGTGATGCCTCAGGTCTTCGGCCGCATGCCTGCAGGTGTATGGTTCGGCGCGATCTTCTTCCTCTCCATCTTCCTGATCGCCCTGTTGTCGCTGGTGGCGGCCTACGAAGTGCTGGTCGCCGCGCTGGGGGACGGCCTCGGGTGGAGCCGCCGCAGAGCGCTGCTGGCGGTGGGGGCGGCCGAATGCCTGCTGGCGGTCCCGGCCATGCTGAGCATCGGATACCTCGAAAAGAGCGACCTGCTGTGGGGCTCGATCATGCAGCCGCTGGGAGCCGTGGTCTCGGTGCTGGCCCTGGCCTGGAGCCGCTCCCGGGCGGCGCTGCTGGAGGAGATGGCCCGTGGCGGCGGACGCCCGGTCCCGGTCTGGCTCTACTACTGGGTCAAGTACGCCATCCCGGCGGCCGTGCTGGGCGCCGTGATCGCCGGGCTGGTGGGCGAGTAGTCAGCAGAAACACCTACTCGTCAGCGATACGGAAGCGCCCCAGACCGTGCCGCTCCAATTCGTCGATCCACCGCTGTCTCTTGGAATCGATGAGTTCGATCCGTTCGAGCCCGTCCATGGATCTGAGTTCTTCGAAGCCGACGGCCGCCTCGGCGTCTCTGTCCGCCAGGCGCCAGGCCAGCTCGTCCCAGAAGGTTTCCTCGTCGTACTGCCGGACCATTTCCTGCACCGCGTCCTCGAACTGGCGGGTTTCGTAGAGATCGTCGGCGGCGGGCTCGATCAGGTCTTCACATTGCATGTCCTTGTAGTAGGAATAGAGTTTCCGTCGGAGTTCCCGGTGGTCGGCTGTTTCCGGGTTGTCCGCCACATCCCGTGCGTTGAGCATCCAATCGCCCAGGTACACGAGTTCGAGCAGCGTCCGGTATTCGCGCTTCGTGAAGTTGATTTTCATGGCTTCCAGGATTGCTCCAATCCCCGGATCAGGGCCCACATCGCACGATTCAGCGGCGTCTGGACGCCCGTTTCTTCACCCCAACGGACGATCGCCCCGTTCAGGAAATCGACCTCGGTCGGCCGCCCGGCCTCCACGTCCTGCAGCATGCTGGCCTTGTGTTCGCCAGGGGCATCGGCTCCCTTGCGGACCATCTCCCGCGGGTCGCCGTGCAGCTCGATGCCCAGCGCCGCCGCCACCGATTCTCCTTCCCGGATCAGCTGCTCGAACAGCTCCCCGGTCGGCTCGAAGTAGGTCGCGGCGCCGTGGTGCAGCCGCGTGAGCGCCCCAACGGGGTTGGTGGCGGCGTTGAAGATCAGCTTGGTCCACTGGGCGCCGCGGGCGTCCTCGAGCGCGTGCGTCTTCAGACCCGCCTCCTCGAGCAGCCGTCCCAGCCGGCGCACCTTCTCCATCGGGGTGCCGCTCGGTTCGAAGGGGCCGATCCAGGTCTCGCCCGCGATGTCGTAGCAGACGTGGCCCGGTTCCACCAGGTGCCCGGCCGGAAAGGTCGTCCCCCGGATCACGTGTCCCACGCGCTCGGCCAGGATCTCCTCGTTGCCGGCCCCGTTTTGCAGTGAGCAGACGGCGCTGGTGGGCCCGAACAGGTGCGCGGTCTGCCCGATGGCGGCGCGCGTGTGCATGCTCTTGGTGACCAGCAGGCCGAAGTCGCAATCAGGGAGCGACGCGGGGTCGCTGGAGGCGGTGAGGCGGCTGGTGAAATCGGCCGCGCCGCTGACCCGCAGGCCGTTCCGGTTGATGGTGTCCACGTGGGACCGGTTCAGGTCGCAGGCGAAGACCTCGACCGTCCCCAGCCGGGCCAGGTGGGCGGCGAAGATGCTGCCGATGGCGCCGCAGCCGACCACGCAGACCTTCACGGCAGACTCTCCCCGCCGCGGTAGATCTTCCAGGGGATGGAGGAGAGGTTCTCCCCTTCCCGCGCGCCCACCCGGAAGGTGTCCTGCGTGTAGAGGCAGCACTCGCCGGCGGGGTCCACGACCTGAGGGTGGAAGGAAAGGACCATGTTCTCGCGCAGCGTCACCTCCGTCTCGGCCCCGATCGAGGGGTGCTCGATCATGGTCATCCCGATCGAGTGCCCCGAGAGGTGGCCCAGGCCGAATCCCTGACGGGCGAAGATCTCCGCCGCCGCCCGGTGGACCGAACTGGCCGGCTCTCCGTCGCGCATCCGCAGCCGGGCGGCCTCGAGCGCTTCGGGGTAGACGTCGGCCATGCGCTGCGTCCGGGCGCTCAGGCTGCCGGCGATCAGGGGCCGCGAGAACTCCACCCAGTAGCCCTCGGTGCCGGTGATCTCGAGCGAGTAGAGCAGCAGGTCGTCCGGCTCGACCACGCGTCCGCCCGGCACTTTGAAATGGGCCTCCGCCTCGCCGCCGCTGCCCGACAGCAGGATGTTCATCATGCGGGGGCCGGCACCCCGCGCGAAGAAGCGCTCCACGGCGGGGGCCATGACCTCGGCTTCGGTCCGCCCCGGCCGGTAGGCCTCGAGCAGGGCCCGAAACCCCTCTTCGATGATGCGCATGGTGTCGCGGACCTGCGCGAGCTCCTCCTCGCTCTTGACGGCCCGGGCCAGGTCGAAGGGGCGGTCGAAGGGGACCAGTTCCAGTCCCGAGGAGGCCAACTCCCGGAAGTCGCGCACCCACAGGACGTGATCGGTCCCGTAGACGGCCAGCCGCTCCCACCCGCGCTGGCGGGCCTGCTCGACCACCCAGGCGCCCGGCACCTCCGGCCAGTGGTGGCGCCGCACCCAGGGCTTCTTCTTGTCGCCGATCCAGCGGGCCTCGCGCGGAAAGACCAGCTCCGGCTCCCCTTGGGCGGGCAACAGCAGGTAGGCGTAGCGGTGGACGATCTCGAATCCGGAGAGGTAGCGGAGGGCCCCCTCGAAGCCCGAGTACTGGTTGCCGCAGACCAGCAGCGCCGGGACTTCCTCGCGCCGCATCGCCTCCCGAATCACCCGGTAGCGCCGATCGATCTCCCGCTGGCTGACCATCCTGCCGATCTTAATCAGAGCGAGGCGCCGGGGAAAGTAGAACCTGAATCGAGCGATTCTCGACGGCGGTAAGCACCAATCTGTTGCGCCCTGCGGGTCTTGTCGATCCTCGACATAACGCAGCGGGTATGCCTGCGGTCTCCGCAACCCGCAGGCTCACAACATCTTGGCACTTCCCATCCGCCAGAATCGCTCAACTCAGGTAGGATTCAGGGATCGATCGCGGGGGTGACCGGCAGGTCCAGCTGGAAAGCCGGCAGGGTGGTCAGGACTCCCGGCGACTGGCGGATGGCGGCCACCGCCACCCGGCCGTCCGCTTCCACCCAGAGCGACCCGGTGAAGTCGCCGGGCAGGCCCAGGTCCAGCTGGGCGTCGTTGGGGAAACGGGCCAGCTGTCCGCCGGCGGGAAGCGTGAGCTGCCGCGACTGCCCGACCGGAGAGCCCGTCCCGTCGCGCGCCGTCAGGGTCAGCCGCACCGCCCGCCCCTCGGCGTTGACGATCGCGATTCCGGTGTCGGTCCCCTGCCCGGCCCGGCGGTCCAGCGGCAACACCTGGCGCGCGGACACCACGCCTTCCCCGACGCCGGCCGTCCCCACCTCGGCGGAGCGGTACAGCAGCACGCCGCCCACGGGCAGGCTCGAGGTCACCTCCACCCAGCCCACCACCTCGGTGCGGCTGCTGCGCAGGCTGACGCTCCCCAGCGGGGGCAGGCTCAGCGTCGTGCGCCCGCCCGGCAGGAGCTGCCCGTTCAGGGTCACGGCCGCGGCACTGCCGTCCTGCTTTCGAACCTGCACCGTGACGTCCGGTGCCGCGTGGGAGGGGGAGGGGTTGACCAGAATCAGCTCGGAACTGAGCGGGCCGACGTGGGCGAACTGCGGGAAGAGGGAGCGCGTCGCCGCGCGGTTTTCGATCACCGGAAAGGTGGTGAAGACGCCCGGCGAGGTGCGGATCACGGTGGCTCCCACCTGCCGGTTGGCGGTGGCGGTCAGCGAGCCCTCGAAGTCGGCGGGCACGCTGGCCAGCAGCTGGCGGACGAAGCGGGCCAGCTGCTCGCGTCCGGCCAGCTCCAACACGGTCTCCGCCACCAGCCCGCCCGCCCGGTCCTGCAGCCGCAGGTGCACCAGCGCGTCCCGTTCGTCCAGGTTGGCCAGGGCCAGACCGGTGTCGGCCGCCGCGCCCGCCGAGCGGACCTCCACCGGGGCCACGAAGGAATACAGGGGACGGCTGGAGCCGACGCCGGTGGTCCCGAAGGCGGTTTCCATCAAGACGGCCGCGCCCAGCTGCCGCTCAGACTCCGCCACCAGTGCCCCGCGGAACTCCTCGGGGCCGGTGGTCGAGGTCAGCAGCGAACCGCGCGGCTCGAGGCGGAAGTCGAACTCGCCGCCCAGGTTGCGCGGCAGCCCGGTCAGCGAGAGGCGGCCGGAGGAGGGTTGTCCGGGCCGGTCCTGGATGCGTCCCACCGCCTCGCCCGCCTCGTCCAGGTTGATCAGCAGCAGCTGCGACCCCGCCTGCTGCGGGACGTGGGCGAACTGGCCGAAGGCCTGTCCGAAGCGGAAGGGCGAAAAGACGTGAAAGCCGCCCGTCACCACCCCCAGCTGCCCGCCGGGAAAGAAGACCGAGTACTCTCCCCGGGGCGTCTGCCGCGAGATGTCCATGGCGAAGAACTTGAAGGTGAGGTCGGGGAGCGAACGGGTCAGGGCGACGCTGCCGGGAGTCGTGATCGAGCCCAGCAGGGCGAAGGCGTTGCGTTCCGGCAGGTTCTCCACGCCACCCCCGGCGGCCACGAAATGGGGCGCCGAGCCCTGCAGCCCGCTCGCCGCGGTGGTGATCACGCGCACCGCGCCCTGGGGGTTGTCCGTGACTCCCACGAAGGTCGGGTCGACGGCAGCGGCGCCGGCGCTCACCTGGATGTCGATGCCGGCGCTGGAAGTTCCGGCCGAGACCGTGACCTGCGGCTGCATGGAACCGCGGTAAAAGGCCGGCGAGAAGTCGGTCACCACGTCCGTGACGGGGTCGAAGAGGGTTCCGCTGAGGTTGGCCGGCACCGTGGGGCCGTCCAGCGGCTCGGCGTACACCGTGTAGCGCCCCGGCGGCAGGCGGTCGATGCGGTAGCTGCCGTCGCGGGCCGACAGCGAATTGGCGGCCAGCGCACCGTGCTCGTCGGCCGCCACCACGAAGGCGCCGAAGACGGGCTGGCCTTCGCGCGTCACCCGTCCGCGGATCGAGCCGGTGATGCGCTCGATGCCGGCCATCGGGTAGAGGAGGTTGACCCCGGCCAGGTCGTCGTAGGCCAGGCCCTCGAGCCCGTGCCGGAAGCTGCCTCCCTGGAAGAACATGCGCGAGGTGCGGGCGATGGTGTGCTCCATCCCGAGCAGGTGGCCGAACTCGTGGATCGCCACGTCGTACAGGTTGAGCGTGTCGCGCATCTCGACCGTGCTCCAGGGGTCGCGGGCCTGGGGGTTGAAGATCACGTCCGCTTCCACGATCTGCGCCGGCAGGCCCCACACCAGGGCCACCGCCAGGTGGTTTCCGACGACGTTACGGTTGGCCTGCTCGTCGGCGATGGTGATCAGGTTGACCCCGTCCTCCCCGGTGCGGCTCAGACCGGTCTCCGCGAGGCTCATCGAGATGGACGAGACGCGCAGCCATTCGTTGATTGCCTCGGCGATGGCCAGCTTGGGCCTGCTGCCCGCGACGATCCCGGGCTGGCTGTCGGTGAAGCCGTTCCACAACTGCATCCGGACCGGGATGCGGCTGCTGCTCCAGGAAAGCGGCTGCTGCTGGCTCCCCGTCAGGATCAGGTAGGCGGTCTGCGACAGCGCCAGCACCGCCACGGCCGCCAGAAGCACGCGCCGGGCCTTCATGGCGACCTCCTCAGCCGGTCGGCCAGGATCCGGTTCGCCGTGTCCAGCGGCAGCAGATCGGTCTCGCGGTCGGAGAAGAAGTAGGCGCCCACCGGATGCTGCCGGTGCACCCGGACCAGGGCCCCGCCCGCAGCGTCACGCAGCACGGGAAGCCGGCCCTGCCATCCGCCCAGCGTCCGCAGGCGCCCCTGGGAGTCCCGCCGGGCGAAGACGAGGTACTCCGCGCCCTGGCGGTAGCGCGCCCCGTGGGTGACGTGCAGCCACTTCTCGCCGATGCGGCCTCCGTACTCGATCACCTCCGCGACCGGCAGCAGGTCTCCCTTCAGCATGGCGCCGATTTCGAAGGTGAAGCGGGTCTGGATCAGGCGGCCGTCGTCACTGAGGAAGCTCTGCTGGCCGACGACCCGGCCCACGAACACGCGGTCGCTGAGGGTGGCGAAGTCTTCGGGGGCCAGGGGCGCGGACTGCGCCGGGGCCAGCCCCTGGCAGAGCACCAGGAGCGCAGCCAACCCCGAGACACGAACGATGAATCCGTATGATCTGGTCATGAAAAATGGTCTCCCCGGTCAGCTGGGTCATCCCGGGTCCATACTCTATCCGCGCCGCCGCGGGGCGCACAGTGAGTCGCATCACGTATGGTAGTTTCGAAGTCCGAATGTACCGGGTCTTCTGCGACTTCGACGGCACTATAACCCAGCGGGACACCATCGTCTTCCTCACGGAGCGCCTGGGAGGGGGGACGCAGTTCCGCGAAGAGATCTTCCAGGCGATCACCAGCGGC
The DNA here is from genome assembly GCA_041578395.1 of Acidobacteriota bacterium. Taxonomy (GTDB): domain Bacteria; phylum Acidobacteriota; class UBA6911; order RPQK01; family JANQFM01; genus JBFGHG01. The sequence continues at coordinate 1,096 of JBFGHG010000087.1, read as the reverse complement.
CGGCTGAGCGTCTTCGAAGCCATCGCCCGCGAGCTGGCCACGATCACCGCGAGCTGGGACGCCGCCGCGGACCTGCTGCGCCGCGAGGTACCCGTCGACCCGACCTTCGAGCCGTTCGTTTCGTGGTGCCGGAGCGAGGGCCATCCGGTGGAGGTGGTCAGCTCGGGGATGGAGCCGGTGGTGCGGATGTTCGTGGGCCACCTGGGCATCCCCGTTCACGCGCACCCGGTGGAGTTTCACGAGGAGGGGTGGATCTACCGGCGCGATCCGGAGCGGGACAAGGTGGCGGTGCTGCAACGGGCGCCCCGCGACGCGACGGTCGTGTTCGTCGGCGACGGCACCTCGGACGTCCCCGCCGTCCCCTGGGCCGATCGGCTCTTCGCCAAGGACTACCTGGCCGACCACTGCCGCCGCCACTCGATTCCCTTCACCGAGTTCGACAACTTCGACGACGTCCGCGATCGTATTCGATAGCGTTGACCCCGCCAATTCCCCAGGATCCCTGCGCGGGCGGGGAGGGTTCGGGGTCACAGCTGTCGAATATCGAAACGGGGATCGGCTACTCCGGAAACGCCCGCTGGCGGCGGCGCGTCGACCAGGTGCCGTGGGCGTAGCAGAGGGGACCGAGCAGGCCGTAGATCCAGCCGGGGAATCCGATCTCGACCCCGACGCGCCCCCAGGCCAGCAGGACGGACAGGACTCCCACGCCGACGTAAATCAGGTAGTGCCGGTACCACATGCGCGTGTCGTGCACCTCCGGCTCGGTGAGGTTCAGCTGGTCGCGGCAGGCGTAGGCGTGACGGTAGAGCAGGGCCACGGCGGCGAAGACGGCGACGAATCCCAGGCCGTAGACGATCAGCAGACTCACCATCTCGTCCCGGTTGGCCATCTGCGGGCCCCCGGGTCCCAGGCCGAAGAAACGGCCCGCCAGCACGCTCGACAGGAACTTCAGCGGATAGACGTAGAAGAGGACCACGAACAGCAGGACGGCGTTGAGCACCACCGTCGCCGTGTCCTGCAGCCCGTAGCGGCGGAAGAAGCGGTTGTGAACCGTCCAGATCAGGATCAGCATTGTGAAGCTGAGCCCGAAGGCGGC
>JBFGHG010000086.1:0-8412 GCA_041578395.1 Acidobacteriota bacterium | reverse complement strand
GCTGGGCTCTCTGGCCGGCGCGCTGATCGGAGCGACCTTCATGTGGGTGGCGGGAAAGGGGCGGCGCTACGAACTCCCCTTCGGGACCTTCCTGGGCGGTGGCGCCATGGCCGTGGTGCTCTGGGGGCCGGACCTGCTCCGCTGGTATCTGGGTTTGCTCAGCGGTTGAAAATTTCCTCTTTCTTCAGGTGTTTGTCTGGTTTCGGCGGGCCGGGGGTTCGTGCATTCGAAGGCAGCGACGTAATCCATACAGAACGCTGATCGAACCAAAGGAGGTCGAAATGAAGACAGCGAGTTTCTGGATCGTTCTGTTGATTGCGTGTCTGTCCGTCTCCGCCCTGCCCGCCGCCGAGAAGGTGGACCTGAACCGGGCGGATATCGAAGAGCTGACCACCCTGCCGGGGGTCGGCCCGGCGCTGGCGGAGCGGATCGTGGAGTATCGCCGGCAGAACGATGGCTTCCGCAAGATCGAAGACTTGCTCAACGTGCGCGGCATCGGCGAAAAGAAGTTCGCCCAGCTGGAGGACCGCATCACGGTGACGCCCCCGGCCAAGAAGAAGGGAGACGGGAAGGCCCCGCCGCGCTGAGGGGTGCGAAGGCTCGCCTTTGCTTTCCGGTAGCGGCGCTCCGGGGGCCGCGGCGGGCCGGCAAGCCCGCCCGGAGACAAAGCGGTGGCGGGCCACTGCACTCCAACCCGTCGTTCCGCAGCTCGTCGCTTGCGACGGTGGTGCTCAGGCGGCCGTTTCGGTAGAGTGGGGCCATGCAGTTCGAAGGCATTTTCCCACCCGTCGCCACGCCGTTCACCGACGGCGGCGAGATCGATTACGAGGCCCTGGGGCACAACCTCCGGTTCTACTACTCCTCGCGGCTTCGAGGGGTCGTGATGCTGGGCTCGACGGGCGAGTCGGTGCACCTGGAGACGGACGAAAAGCTGGAGCTGGTGCGGCTGGCCAGCCGCCTGCGGCCCGAACGGAAGCTGCTGCTGGCCGGCGTCGGGGGCGGCAGTACCAAGGAGGCCATCGCTTTCGCGCGCCAGCTCGAGCCCTTCCCCGTCTCCGCCCTGCTGGCGGCCGCCCCCGCCTACTACAAAGGGCAGATGCAGGTCCCGGCGCTGTGCCGCTATTACCACGAGCTGGCCGACAACGCGCCCTTTCCGCTGCTGCTGTACAACGTCCCGCAGTTCTCGGGGCTCGAGCTGCCGGTGGAGGCGGTCGCCGAGCTGTCCGGCCACCCGCGGATCGTGGGGATGAAGGACAGCAGCGGGGATCTGATCTACCTGCAACGGGTCCAGCAGCGGGTCCAGGCGGGGTTCGAGATCCTGACCGGATCGGCCCAGGTCTGGGGACCGGCGCTGATGCTGGGAGTGCGCGGAGCGATTCTGGCGCTGGCCTGTGCTCTGCCCGACCTGGCCGTCGACTTGCGGGACGCGTACCGGGACGGAAAGGACGTCACCGCCCTTCAGCAACGGGTCTTCCGGGTGGGGCAGCTGCTGACCAGCGACTACGGCATCGCGGGAATCAAGTTCGCGATGGACCTCGTCGGCTTGCGCGGCGGCCACTGCCGCCAGCCGCTGCTTCCCGTGCCCGAGGAAGGGCGCCGCAGGATCGAGGATGCCCTGCGCCGCCTGGGCCGGCTGGCGGAGCCCAGCGGGGAGATCTCGTGAGCCGGTGGGACGTGGGACGGGCATCCCTGCCCGTGATTCCGGACGCCGGCCCGGGAAGGCCAGCCCCCGACCTGTGCCCGAATGCGGTACGCAACGGGTGGGACGGGCATCCCTGCCCGTCATTCCGGACGCCGGCCCGGGAAAGCGAGCCCCCGACTTGTGCCCGCGTGCGGTACGCAAGGGTGGGACGGGCATCCTTGCCCGTCATTCCAGACGCCGGCCCGGGAAGGCCGGCCCAGGGTCGAGGCGACCTGGCCGCCGGCTACCCGTACGGAGGGCAGCCCGCCCAGAGCAGCCGGGGATGGGGGACGCCGAGGTGACGCGCTGATGCGGGAAGTGGACGTGCTCGCGGTGGGAGCGCATCCGGACGATGTCGAACTGGGATGCGGAGGGACGCTCCTGAAGCTGCACGGGCAGGGCAAGCGCGCCGGGGTGATCGATCTGACCCGGGGGGAACTCGGCAGCCGCGGAACGCCCGAGCAGCGGACGGAGGAGGCCGGCCGGGCGGCCGCCCTGCTGAACCTCGCGTTTCGGGAAAACCTGGGCCTGCCGGACGGTAACGTCCGGGTCACCGAGCAGACGCGCCTGAGGATGATCGAGGTCTTGCGGGCGACCCGTCCGGCTCTGGTGATCACGCATTCGGCGACCGGCCATCCCGACCACTGGGAGGCCTGCCGCCTGGTGAGAGAGGCGGTGCACCACGCCGGGCTGGCCCGGATCGACACCGGTTCGGAGCGCCATCGTCCCGACCAGGTCGCCTTCTGGATCGAGTTCCGGCAGAACCAGGCCCCGCAGGTGGTGGTCGACGTCTCGGACGTATACGACGCCAAGGAGGAGCTGCTGCGCTGCTACGCCTCTCAGCTGCACGACCCGGCGGCGGGCCAGCCGGAGACCTACCTGAGCCGTCCCGACTTTCTGGACGAGCTCCGCTCGCAGTGCCGTCACTACGGAAGCCTGACCGGGTGCACCTACGGTGAAGGGTTTCTGCTGGCCCGCCTGCCACGGCTCGGCACCCTGCTGGACTGCTGATGGAGGTGGGACGGGCATTCCTGCCCGTCATTCCCGATCCCGGCCTGGAAGGCCGGCCCACGGCCGCTTTTCCGTCCTGGCGTTTCCCCAGTCAGATTCCGATGCTAGAATGCGACTTGTTTCGCATTTTTTTTCTCGCGGTTTCGTGAGACCGGGAAACGAACGGGGGCGTCCAGGCTCAGGGTTGGACGTCCCGCGAATCCGGGGCCGACCCTACCGGTGCCGGAAGGACCCGGGCTGGCTGACCTCGAACGTTGTAGAAAACTCATGTTCGTTCGGCACAAACAGGTCTACTCGACGATTCTGTTTTGCGCGGATATCGCCGCTGCTCTGGTGGCGCTGGCCGCCGCCTACTGGGTCCGCAGCCTGGTGCGCTTCGTGCCGCTCGAGCTGAGCCAGCACTTCAACCCCGTCCTTCTCCCCTTCCGCGAGTATCTGTTCTACTTCCTGCTCTTCCTGCCCCTCTGGATGGGGCTGTTGCGCGTCACCCAGCGCTACTCGCGCATCCTGCACCTGCCGGCGCTCGATCAGGCGACGCGCGTCGTGCGCTTCCTGCTGATCTCGGGCGTGCTGATGGCGTTTTTGACCTACAGCTTCAAGCTGGAGGTGAGCCGCCCCATCTTCTTCGCCTTTTTCCTCGTGGCGGCCCTGCTGATGGGCGCCAACCGGGCCCTGCTGGTGTGGATCCTGCGCAGCCGCAACATCAACGAACACAATCAGATCCACATGCTGATCGTGGGTACCAGCGAAGGCGCCCGGCGGCTCGCCCGCCAGCTCGAAGGGTTCCAGCGCTGGGGCTTCCACGTGGTGGGACACCTGCTGGGCAACGGGGAGCAGTCGGCGCCGGGCGTGAACGTCCTGGGGACGCTGGACGACCTGCCCCGGCTGCTGCGGGAAGGACTGGCGGTCAACGAGATCGTCTTTTTCAGCTCCGACGTCAAAGAGCTGGCCGACTACGAAGAGATGATCCGCCTGTGCGAAGACCTGGGCATTCGGATTCGCATGGCCGCCGATTTCCTCCCCACGGCCGCGTCGCGGATTTCGGTCGACTTCGTGGAAGACCTTCCGCTGCTGACGCTCTCCACCGCGCCCGATCACAGCCTCGCGCTGGTGGCCAAACGGGTGCTCGACTTCCTGGTGGCCAGCGCCGGGATCGTCCTGTTTTCACCCGTGATGGCGGCCGCGGCCTTTCTGATCAAGCTCAGCTCCCCCGGGCCCATCTTCTACCGGCAGGTCCGCTGCGGCCAGTACGGACGGCCCTTCGAGCTGATCAAGTTCCGCACCATGATCGAAGGCGCCGAGGACCGCCTGTGGGAGATCAAGCACCTGAACGAGATGACCGGGCCGGTCTTCAAGATGCGCAACGATCCCCGCGTCACCTGGATCGGCGGCTTTCTGCGCAAGTCCAGCATCGACGAGCTGCCGCAGTTCTGGAACGTGCTCAAGGGGGAGATGAGCATCGTGGGCCCGCGGGCGCCGCTGCGGGAAGAGGTCCGGCACTATTCGATCAAGCAGCGCCGGCGGCTCAGCGTCAAACCCGGGATCACCTGTCTGTGGCAGGTCTCGGGCCGCAGCGAGATCGACTTTCAGCAGTGGATGGACCTCGATCTGCAATACATCGACAACTGGTCGCTGTGGCTGGATCTGCGCATCATGCTGCGCACGATACCGGCCGTGTTCACCGGGCGCGGAGCCCGATGACCAATGACGAATGGAGAACCGGGAAGGGCGCTTACCCTTCCACGGCTCCGGCCAGCTGCTCCTTGTACTGGAGCTGGTAGAGCTTGAAGTAGATTCCGCGCTTGCCGAGCAGTTCCCGGTGGGTGCCTTGTTCGCGGACTTCCCCCTTGTGCAGGACCACGATGCGGTCGCAGTGCTGGATCGTCGACAGGCGGTGGGCGATGATCAGGGAGGTGCGCTCCTGCATCAGCTCCCGCAGGGCGTCCTGAATCAGCAGCTCGGTTTCGGTGTCCACCGACGACGTCGCTTCGTCCAGGACCAGGATCCGCGGGTCGTGGGCCAGGGCGCGGGCGAAGGCCAGCAGCTGCCGCTGTCCGGCCGACAGCACCGAGCCCCGTTCCCGCACCGGCGAGTCGTACCCTTGGGGCAGCCGGGCCACGAAACGGTCGGCGGACACCCGGCGGGTGGCTTGCTCGAGGCGCTGGCGTGAAATCGGGCTGCCCCAGAGCCGGACGTTGTCGGCGATGGTGCCGTTGAACAGGAACACGTCCTGCAGCACGATGGCGATCGAGCGGCGCAGCTGGTCCAGGTCGTGCTGGCGCACGTCCACGCCGTCGATCCGCACCGCACCCTCCTGGACGTCGTAAAAGCGGCACAGCAGGCTGATCAGGGTGGTCTTGCCCGATCCGGTGGCGCCCACGATGGCCACCTTCTCCCCCGGCTCGACCGTGAGGCTGACGTCCCGCAGCACCGGAGTCCCCTCGCGATACCAGAAATTCACCCGGTCGAACTCGATCCTGCCCCGCACTTCATCCCTGCTGGGAGTGGCGGGCTGCACGATGGCGGGCGAGGTGTCCAGCAGCTCGAAGATCCGCTCGGAACTCGCCATGGCGCTTTGCAGGATGTTCACCTTCTCGCTCAGATCGCTGATCGGCTTGTAAAAGCGCTCGGCGTACTGCACGAAGGCCACCACCGCGCCCAGCGTCAGCGCCCCGTCCAGGACCTGAATGCCCCCCACCCACAGGATCAGGGCCACCGCCACCGCGCCCAGCAGGTTCACCAGCGGATAGAAGAGCGCGTAGTAGAAGATCGAGTCCAGGTTGGCCTGCATGTGCCCGCGGTTGAGCGTCTCGAACTCGCCCCGCTTGCGGTCTTCCTGCACGAACATCTGGATCACGGACATCCCCGTGAAGCTCTCCTGCAGGAATGCGTTGATGGCGGCCACGGCACGGCGCACGCGGCGGTAGCTGTCGCGCACCTTCAGCTTGAAGACCAGGGTGGCCAGAAACAGCAGCGGGATCACCGCGAAGCTGACCAGCGCCAGCTTCCAGTTGAGCCACAGCATGATGGCCACGATCCCCGCCAGCGAGAAGAGGTCCCCGAATACGCTCACCACTCCCGAGGTGAACAGCTCGTTGAGCACGTCGACGTCGTTGGTGATGCGGGTGATGATGCGGCCCGCCGGCGTGCGGTCGAAATAGGCCGCGTCCAGCTTCTGGAGGTGGCGAAAGAGCTGGCCCCGCAGGTCGGACATGATCTGCTGGCCGATCCACTGCGTCCAGTAGGTCTGCAGATACCCGAGCACGAATCGCGTCAACAGCACCAGCAGGAAGAGCAGGGCGATCCAGAGCAGACCCTCGGGCTCGCCGTCGCGGATGGGCCCGTCGATGGCGACCTTGGTCAGATAAGGCCCGGCCAGTTGCAGGGCCGAGACCGCCAGCAGCAGGAGCACCGCGGCCGCCACCAACCCCCGGTAGGGCGACAGGTAGCTGAGCAGCCGGCGTGCCAGCCGCGAATCGTACCCCCTGCGGTCCCGCTCTTCCCAGTTCACTCGACTTCCAGCTCCTCCTGCAGCAGTTGCCGCTCGTACAGCTGCCGGTAGATGCCCTCCTGCTCGAGCAGCTGCCGGTGGGTCCCCCGCTCGGCGACGCGCCCCTCCTCGAGGACCAGGATCTGGTCGGCCGACTGGACGGTGGAGATGCGGTGGGAGATCACGATCGCGGTCCGCCGCTCCAGCTGCTCGCCCAGCCGCTGCAGGATGCGCTCCTCGGTCTGGGTGTCCACCGCCGACAGGGCGTCGTCCAGCAGCAGGACGGGGGCCTCCGTCAGCAGCGCCCGGCTGATGGCGACCCGCTGCTTCTGGCCCCCCGACAGGGTGACTCCCCGTTCGCCCACGAAGGTGTCCAGCCGGTCGGGAAAGTCCTGGACGTCGGGCCAGATGTCGCTGATCCGGGCCACCCGCTCGATCTGATCCTCGCCGGCGCCCGGCTTTCCGAAGGCGATGTTGTCGCGCAGGCTGGCGGAGAACAGAAAGGTGTCCTGGGGAACGAAGGCGACGCTGCGCCGCAGCACGTCCAGCGGCAGGTCGTTGACGTCCAGGCCGTCGATGCTGATCCGGCCCCGCGGCACGGGGCGAAAGCGGCCCAGCAGAGTGGCCAGCGTCGACTTGCCCGAACCCGTGCGGCCCACGATCGCCAGGGTCTGGCCCGCGGGCACCTCGAAGCTGACATCCTCGAGCACCGGCGAGCCGTTGTAGGAGAAGGTCAGGCCGGAAACGCGGAGGTGTCCCCGCGAGATGGCAGGGGGCGCGCTCAGCTCGGGCGACGACACCAGCGGCTCGCTGTCCAGCAGCGCGTTGATCCGCCGCATCGACGCCGACCCCCGCTCCACGATGTTGGTGACCCATCCCAGGGCGATCGTCGGCCAGCTCAGCATCGAGACGTACGCCATGAACGCCACCAGGTCGCCCAGGCTGATCTGCCCCTGCATCACCTTCCACCCGCCGAACCCCAGCAGCACGACCGAGGAGAGGCCCAGCAGCAGCGCCAGCGTGGGATGAAACAGGCCCGAGATCCGCGCCAGCCCCAGGTTGCCCACCACGTAGCGCCGGTTGGCCTCTTCGAACCGTTGCACGAAGGCCGCTTCCTGGTTGTACGCCTTGACCACCCGCACCCCGGCGACGTTCTCCTGCACCAGGGAGGTGAGCCCCGCGAACTGCTCCTGCACCTTCCCGAAGCGCCGGTGGATCTGGGCGCCGAAGTAGCGCGTGCAGACCGAGACGCCCACCAGCGGCAGCAGGCTCACCACGGCCAGCCCGGGGTCGATCGACAGCAGCAGGCCCACCGCCAGCAGGGCCGTGAAGAGAGTGTTGAGCGAGTACATGATGCCCGGTCCCAGCACGCTGCGCACCGCGCTCAGGTCGTTGGTGGAGCGCGACATCAGGTCGCCCGTGGTGTGTCCCTGGTAAAAGGCCGGGTCCAGCCGCAGCAGGTGCGAGAAGAGGTCGCCCCGCAGGTCGTACTCCACCCGGCGGGACATGCCGATCAGGACGTGCCGCATGCAGAAGCGGAAGATCCCTTCCACCAGGCTGAGCCCCACCAGGATCAGGGCGTACTGCAGCAGCTTGTCGCGGGTCAGCTCCAGCTGCAGGTCGTCGATGGCCCGGCCCAGTATCCAGGGGGTGGCGGCGGCCACCGCGTTGGTGACGGCCACCATGGCCGTGCCCACGACGAGGCTGCGGCGGTAGCGGCCCAGATACGGGAGCAGCCGGGCCAGCGGACGCTCGCTAGCGGACCTCAAAACCTTCCACGTGAGGGATGCGGGCGCCCTCGGCGTCCTGAAACTCCAGGCGGTAGCCGTAGATCAGGGGGGAGTTCTCGGTGTAGCGGACCTCGAACCGGCCCTCGCTGGCGGGGATCAGAGTGTCGGGCTCGAGTTCCGCCTCCACGGTCTCCAGCACCTCCCGCTCCGAGTCCAGCACCTCGATCCGGACGGCGATGGCGGAGATCGGGTCTTCGCTCTGATTCCACACCTGTCCCCTCAACTCGAAGCCCTCGTGAAACCTCCGGTAGTCCAGGGCGGTGACGCGCAGAGGCGTCTGCTTCCACGCCTCCCCGGTGGCGAAGTTGTCCAGAAACGGAAGAGGGGCGAAGGCGGCCAGCAGGAAGGTGATCAGGCCGACTCCCCCGGCCAGCAGCAGGGAGACGCCCACCGGACGGCCCCAGTCGAGCCGCCGCGGGGCGGGCCGGGGGCGGGGCGGG
>JBFGHG010000085.1:0-8453 GCA_041578395.1 Acidobacteriota bacterium | reverse complement strand
GCGCTACCAGACTGCGCCACGTCCCGACCCGGAGTGGAGCCGTAAGAATACACCAACGCGCTCGCCGCCCGCAATTTGCCGGGGCTGCTAGACTCGAACCAGTATGCCCCGCAGCGTCGTCACCGGCATGGCCGAGATGGTCCTCAACGTGCTGGACCTGAAGACGATGCAGCGGTTCTACCAAGAAGTCCTCGGCTTCCCCCTGCACAGCCGTTTCCCTCCCCTGCGCCCCACCATCGTCTTTCTCACCGTCGCCGAACTGGAGTCGACCCCTGGGCCGAGGCGGACACCCGCAGCTGCTGGCGTTGATCGACGCCCGCCGGCACCTCCACACCAGGAACTCCTACCAGGGCCTCGACGCGCACCGCTCGACGCTCAACCACCTCGCCTTCGAGATCGAGGCCACCGACTTCGATCCGGAGAAAGAAAGGCTGGAAGCTCTGGGACTGGAGGTGTCCTGCCTGGACTTCCCGCACATGCAGGCCAAGGGGATGTTCTTCCGCGATCCGGAAGAGAATCTGGTCGAGTTGATCTGCCACCATCGCTGACGGTCAGCGTTGACCGTTCGAGAAATAACGCTCCACGACGTTGATCAGGACGTTCAACCTCTCGTCGGTTTTTCGCTGCTGTTCCTCGAACTCGCGATGTCGCTCCTCGAAGCCGCGCTGCCGCTGCTCGAACTCGCGGTGGGCTTCCTCGTGTCTCTTGAAGCCCACGTCGACCACGCGGGCGATGCGAGCGATCAGGCCGGTCAACTCGGCGTGCTCAGCGTCATGGCGCTCGGTCCGCCGGTCGAACTCCTCCCGCTGAGCCTGCAGCGACGCCCGGAATTGGGCCTGCTGCTGCAACAGGAATTCTCTCGTCTTTTCGAAGCGCTCCCAGCGCTCTTCATCCGCCGTCACGCCACAATCCTATGAGTCCCCCGGTGACACCGCACCTGCCACTCGAGGTAAAGTCGAAGGCCATGCGGGCACTGAATGGCGGAGCCTACAACACGACCTGGACCCGGCTCGCTCTCGGCCTGTCGGCATTGCTCGTATTTCCCGGCCAGACCCCAGCCCCCGACGCCTGCGAGGGCGCGCTGTTCCGCGAGGTTGCCGCCTCCTCCGGCCTCGACTTCACCCACAGCAACGGCATGACCGGCGAGTTCTACTTCCCCGAGATCGTCCCCGGCGGCGCCGCCTGGCTGGACTACGACAACGACGGCGACCTGGACGCCTACCTCGTCCAGAGCGGCCCCCTCGGACCCGAGGTCGTCAACACCGACCTGCGCTGGGCCGACCGCCTCTTCCGCAACCAGCTGGCCGAAACCGGCACGCTCTCCTTCGTCGACGTCACCGAAGCCAGCCGCATCCGCGCCTTCGGATACGGCATGGGCGTGGCGGCCGCCGACGTGGACAACGACGGCTGGGTCGACCTGTACGTGACCAACTTCGGGCCCAACCAGCTGTGGCGCAACCGGGGCGACGGGACCTTCGAAGACGCCACCGCCTCGAGCGGCACCGGCGACCCGCTGTGGGGCACCAGCGCCGCCTTCTTCGACTACGACCGGGACGGCTGGCTCGACCTGTTCGTCGCCAACTACGTGCTGTTCGACTTTCACCGCAACTGGAAGTGTTACGCGCCCTCCTCGGCCCGCGACTACTGCGGTCCCGGCTCCTTCGACCCGGCACCCGACCGGCTCTTTCGCAACCGGGGCGACGGGACCTTCCAGGACGTCACGCTGACCGCCGGCCTGTCGGACGCCTTCGGACCCGGTCTGGGGGTGGTCACGGCCGACTTCGACCAGGACGGCTGGATCGACGTCTACGTGGCCAACGACGGCGCCGCCAACCAGTTGTGGATGAACCAGGGCGACGGGCGCTTTCGGGACGAGGCTCTGCTGGCCGGGGCGGCCCTCAACCGCATGGGCCGGGCCGAGGCCGGCATGGGGGTGGACGCGGCCGACTTCGACGGGGACGGCGACGACGACCTGTTCATGACGCATCTCAACCAGGAGACCAACACCCTGTATCTGAACGACGGCCAGGGCACTTTCGAGGACCGCAGCGTGGAAACCCGGCTGGCCACGCCCAGCTTCGCCTACACCGGCTTCGGGGCCGGCTTCTTCGACTACGACAACGACGGCTGGCTGGACCTGCTGGCCGTCAACGGCGCCGTCCGGCTGCTCGAAGAGCAGACCAGCCGCGGCGACCCCTTCCCCTTCGCCCAACCCAACCAGCTCTTCCGCAACCAGGGCGACGGGACTTTCGTCGAAGTCTCCGGGGAGGCGGGAGCCGCCTTCGAACTGTCCGAGGTCAGCCGCGGAGCCGCCTTCGGGGACGTGGACAACGACGGAGACCTGGACGTGCTCGTCACCCAGGACCACGGCCGCGCCCGGCTGCTGCACAACTGCACCGGCAGCCGCCGGCAGTGGCTGGGCGTGCGCCTGCTGGACGAACGCGGGCGCGACGCCCTGGGCGCCCGGCTCGAACTGGAGACCGCGGGCAAGCGGACGCTGCAGCGCCGGGTCCGCAGCGACGGCAGCTATTGCTCCTCCAACGACCCGCGCGTCCTGTTCGGACTGGGCGAGGAGGGAAGCCGAGCCCGGCTGCGGGTCGTCTGGCCGGACGGCGGGCGGGAACAGTGGGAGGGCCTCCAGAGCGGCCGCTACCACGTGCTGCGCCGCGGCCAGGGAGCAAAGATCGAAACTGAAACCAACCTGAAATCCACTTTCCGGGACGAATCGAGATGAAATCGCTGCCGTTGCTGCTCCCTCTGCTCTGTCTGACGCTCTGGTCTCCTCCGGCTCTGCCGGCTCAGGATCCGGCCGGCTCCAAGGTCCGGCTCCCCGTCCTGCCCGAGCCCGACCTGTCGGGTCTGGAGGACGCCGTGGCCGAGCAGCTGCGGGCCGCCCGCGAAATCCTGGACGAGCGGTTGGCCGAGTCCACCCCCCAGCGGGGGGAACTGGCGGAGGCCTTCGGATCGCTGGGACGGCACTACCAGGCCTACGAGCTGTTCTCCGCCGCCCGCGCCTCTTACCAGAACGCCCTCATCCTGGCGCCCAACGACTACCGCTGGAACTACCTGCTGGGCCACGTCTTCGAACAGGAAGGGGATTTGGAGCAGGCGTCCTATTTTTACCAGCGGGCCGGCGAACTGCGGCCCGAGGAGGTCCCTCCCCTGGTCCGGCTGGCCGAGGTGCGTCAGCAGCAGGGGTCGACAGACGAAGCCGTCGGGCTCTACCGCAAGGCGCTCGAGCTGGACGCCACCTGTGCTGCGGCCCACGCCGGTCTGGGCCAGGTGGCCCTCTCCGAGCGCCGCTACCCGGAAGCCATCCTGCACTTCCAGGCGGCTCTGGCCTCGGTGCCCGAGGCCAACCTGCTGCACTACCCCCTGGCGCTCGCCTTTCGAGGCCTGGGCCAGGCCGAAGAAGCCCAGCGACACCTCGCCCGGCGGGGCGAGGTCGGCGTGCGGGTGGCGGACCCGCTGGTGGACGGTCTGAACGACCTGAAGACCGGGGAAGTCGTCTACCTGTTGATGGGACGCCGTGCGTTTCAGGCGGGAGATGCCGCCAGCGCCGCCCAGTACTTCCGGCGGGCCGTCGAAGCGGCCCCCAACAGCTTCCGCGCCCACACCAACCTGGGGGCCGCACTGGCCAAGCTGGGTGAGGAGGAGACGGCGATCGAGCACTTTCGAAAAGCCGTCGAGGCGGGCTCCGAGAGCACTTCGCTGCACTACAACCTGGCCGTGCTGCTGAACCGGCGCGGCGACCACGCCGAGGCTGCCTCGCATCTGGAGTTCATTCTGGACGTGGAACCGGGCGATCTGCCGGCCCGCCTGGAGCTGGTGAGGTCGTTGCAAGCCCAGGGGAACCGGGAGGCGGCCGCCGAGCAACTGGGGATGGCGGTGGCGCGCCAGCCGGCCGACGAAGACCTGCGTCTGCGGCTCGCCTCGCTGCAACTCGAGCTGGAGCGCTTCGAAGCGGCCCTGGCGGGGCTCGAGGAGGCCAACCGGCTGTTTCCCAGCTACGGGCGGACCGCCCATGCGCTGGCCCGTCTGCTGGTGACCGTGCCCGAGCAAGAGCTGCGCGACGGACAGCGGGCTCTACCGCTGGCCCGGACCGTCTTCGAGGCCGACCCCACGCCCCATCACGCCGAGACCCTGGCCCTGGCCCTGGCGGAAGTGGACCGCTGCGAGGAGGCGGTCCAGCTGCTCGAGGAGGTGATCGCGCAGGCCCGAGAGGCGGGAGCGACGCCCTGGGTCGAGCGGCTCAGTAGCCGCCTGCTGCAATGGCGCAGCACGAACTGCGAGTCATGAACCTCCGCAGAGTCACTCCGGCGGCAGTTCCTGGAAGCGTGTTCGCCAGCCGGGTCCGCTCGCCCGCAGCTTTCTGAATTCCCACCAGAAGACCAGCGACGCTGCCGCCACGACCAGCAGGTAGAGCCAGGTGGAGTGGAAGTACCAGGCGGGCTGGGGGGCGGTCAGGTCTTTGACCGTGTGAACGAGCAGGAAGATCGAGAGCGTTGCCAGCGCGGCCACGGCCACGGCCCGCTGCGCCAGGCGGTTGCGCAGGAAGCGGATCCGTCCGGCCAGAGCGGGGTTGCGGCGGGGCAGCAGCAGCAGGGAGGCCGCCATCAGCAGGAAGTTCACCAGCATGCCGGTGATCAGAAGGTCCACGCCCAGAAAGAAGTCGCTGGCGGCCCAGCACCCCAGGATGGAGAGCGTCGCCATCCCCGCGCTCAGGGCGATGGCCCGCTGCGGCGTACGGCGCCGGGGGTGAACGGCCGCCACCCAGCGCGGAAAGATGCGATCGTCGGCCCAGGCGAACATCAGCCGCGAGACGCCCAGGATCATGGCCGGCAGGTCGTTGATCAGGCCGATGGCCGCGCCGGCCACGATCAGCACGGTCCAGGTGGGGGCCAGCAGATAGCCCAGCAGCCCCGGGGCGGTCAGGTCGGTCGACTGAGCGCGTTCCGCCACGAACTGCCAGGGGACGGCGTGATAGACGGCGGCCGTGAAGAGCAGGTAATAGGCGGCCACCACCCCGATCGAGATCCCGATGGCCAGCGGCAGGGTGCGGCCGGGGTTGCGGGCTTCGCCGCCCGCCTGCGCGATGGAGTCGAAGCCGATGAAGGTCGAAAAGAGGATGGCCGAAGCCGCCAGGATCCCCCACAGGCCCAGTTCCGGCGCCGCCGCCGCCGGCACCGACACGGCTTCGCGCGCCTGCAGGGCCGCTTCGAACTGGGCGTGGTCGAAGGCGAACCCCCAGGGGATCGCCACCGCTCCGGCGGCGAACATCAGCAGCATCAGCGGCACCAGGGTCTTTTCGTAGATCGTCAGGCCCAGCACGTTGACCGCCGCGAAGCCCCACAGAAACGCCAGCGCGACCGCCACTCGAAACGGCTCCCACTCCAGCCAGCCGGCCAGTCCGCCCCATCCGACGGTGGCGGCGATGTCGCGCAGAAAGGGGACCAGCAGGTAGGAGACGACGCCCACGGCGATGGAGAGTCCGAACCACTGCGAGAAGCTGGCCACGAATCCGAGATAGGGCGTCAGCGAGCGGCTGGCGAAGACGTAGCTGCCTCCGGCCCGCGGCATGGCCGAGGCCAGCGCGGCATAGGTCATGGCGGCCAGGGCGGCGGGGATGGCGGCCAGCAGATAGGCCGGCAGTACGTAGGGCCCGATCTCGGGCACGCTGCGCTGGATCATGAAGGGCATGACGTTGATCGCCGCCCCCACCATCGAGCAGATGCCCGTCGCCGCCAGCCCCCACAATCCCAGCCGTCGCGCCAGTGTCGGAGAGTCTTGGTTCGCGGTCACAGCTATCGAATATCGTTGTTGGCTACTTGCGCCGCCTTCGTTTCTTGCGCAGCTCGGAGGGGACTTCGAAGTTGAGGCAGCACTTGAGCCGGCCGCACATGCCGGACAGGCGGTTGGGGTTCATGCCCAGGTTCTGCGCCTTGACCGTCTTGACGGTGACCGACTCGAGCTCCCCCAGAAACATCGACGAGCAGTTCTCACCCGTGCCGCAGCAGCCCTGCCCCCCCAGCAGCTTGGCCTCGTCGCGGGCCCCGATTTGCCGCATTTCGATGCGTGTCTTCAGCTCCCGCGCCAGGTCCTTCACCAGCTCCCGGAAATCCACCCGCTTGTTGGCGGTGAAGTAGAAAATCACGCGGCTGCCGTCGAACACGTACTCGACCCGCGACAGCTTCATCTGCAGACGCCGGACCTTGATCCGCTTGCGGCAGAGCCGGTGCGCCGACTCCTCGCGGTCCGCCTTCTTGGCGTACAGGTACAAATCCCGCTCGGTGGCCTTGCGCAAGGCCTTGTGGATCTTGGCGTCGCTGAAGTTGATGGCGTCCACCTGGCGGCCTTCCAGGACCGTCCCCAGTTCCACGCCCCGGTCGGTGGTCACCACGCAGCGGTCTCCCACGCGCAGGCCCAGGCGCGGCGCCACGAACTCCGAGGACACCTTGGTGGTCTCAAACTTGACCCGGACGATCTCCAGCATGTTCCAGACTCTTCAGCCAAATCGCCTCGAAGGTCATCAGCGGATGCACGTACCCCCGCACGTCCTCCTCGGCTTCGTCCACATGGTAGAGAAACTGCCGCAGCCAATCCAGCGTGCACTTGCCCGCCGCCGGCTCGAGCTGCTCGAGGCACTCGAGGTTGGTCACCCGGTCCGGCTGGGCCGTCTGCAGGAAGTAGAGGTCCTGCACCAGCGAGCGCAGAACGGCCAGCAGCCGCAGCACCCGCTCCCGGTTCTTGAGGTCCTTGCGCAGGTCCTTCCCTTCGCAAGCCCGGAACAGCTCGGCGAACGAGCGGTTGGAGAGCCAGCGGGCCAGCATCCCCGCCAGCGCCTGCCGCTCGCGCCGCTCCTCGTCCAGGTCGAGGCTCAGCGCGCGTCCGATGCTCCCACCCGCCAGCGCCGCCTTGACCTCCACCTCCTGGTCTCCCCGGGCCTCCAGGAACGCCTGGATCTCGCTTCGGGCCAGCGGCTGGAAGAGGAACTGCTGGCAGCGGGAGCGGACCGTCTCGAGCAGCTGGTCGCGGTAGGCGCTCACCAGCACGAAGCGGGTCGTCTCCGGGGGCTCCTCGAGGGTCTTGAGCAGGGCGTTGGCGGCGGGTTCGTTCAGCTTTTCGGCGTCGTCGACGACGAAGATCCGCAGCCGGCCTTCGTAGGGCCGGAACTGCGCCTCCCTCACCAGCTCGCGGGCCACGTCGATGGGAATCACCTGCGGGTTGAAGGTCCGCTTGCGGGCCTTGGCGAAGCGCTCCAGCCAGGCGCGGTCGATCAGCGTGACGTCCGGATGGTGGCCGGTTGCCACCTTGCGGCAGGAGGGGCAGCGGCCGCAAGCGGCGTCTGCTTCGGGGCTGCCGCAGTTGGCGCGCGCCGCCAGTGCCACCGCCAGCGTCTTCTTGCCGACCCCCTCGGGACCGCTGAAGAGAGAGGCGGGGGGCAGTTGGGCGCCCGCCAGCAGCGAGATCAGCCGTCTGTTGCCCACCAGCTTCATGGAGTCACCGGACTGCCGGAGCCGAGGATCCGGCGGCCGGCCAGCACCTCGAGGATGCGGGCGAAGGTCTGGCGCGGGCTGCCCGAGGCGTCCACCAGCAGGACGCGCTCCGGCTCGAGCCGCGCCAGGCGGTGATACCCCTGGCGCACCTTTTCGTGAAAGGCCAGCGATTCCTCCTCGAAGCGGCCCCACTGCTGGCTTTCCTCGTCCGCGTTGCGGCGGCGCGCCCGGGTCAGCCCCACCTCGACGGGCAGATCCAGCACCAGCGTCAGGTCTGGGGTGCGCAGCCGCAGGATCTCCGCCAGCCTCGAGACGGTGGAATAGCCGATGTCACGGGCGATCCCCTGGTAGACGACGGTGGCGTCGTGGTAGCGGTCGCTGAAAACGTGGCGGCCGCCGGCCAGGGCGGGTTCGACCACCTGGGCCAGGTGCTGGCAGCGGTCGGCCAGATAGAGGAGCAGTTCGGTCAGCGGCACGGGGGGACGGTCGCCCTGCCGCAGCAGCATCTGCCGGATCTCTTCGCCCAGCGGCGTGCCCCCCGGCTCCCGGGTGAGGACGAAGGGGACCTGGCGCTGGCGCAGTTCGGCGTCCAGCAGCTCCAGCTGCAGAGTCTTCCCCGAACCTTCGATCCCCTCCAGGGTCACGAACCTGGGTTGCATGTGCCTTTTACCGCTCCCTCCCCGACGGCGGCCCGAAACCGCCGCGCCGCTTGGATATACTAATGCCGTGTTCAGCATAGCGGCAAACCTCCAGCGGCTGCGGGAAGAGATCGCCGAGCAGGTGCGGGCCTGCGGGCGGCAACCGGAAGAGGTCCGGCTGCTGGCGGTCTCCAAGACCTTCCCGCCACCCGCCGTGGTAGAGGCCCTGGGGGCCGGCCAGACCCTGTTCGGGGAGAACCGCGTGCAGGAAGCGGAAGAGAAGATCCCCCGTTGTCCCCCCGAGGCGCGCTGGCACCTG
>JBFGHG010000084.1:0-8455 GCA_041578395.1 Acidobacteriota bacterium | reverse complement strand
CGCCTCCCGGAAGAATGACGGGGATTACGCGGAATCCGTCGTCTTCTGCCTGCCGCTGCACAGCCAGCTGAGTTTCGCGGTGCTGCCATTGGCCCACGCCGGAGGGGCCCAGGAAAACGATCGCCACCCGGCATCGGGAGAGATGCTCCTCGAGAGCCGAAAGCCAGGGCAGCCCCGGCTTCAGGTACCAGCGGTCCAGAAAGGGCTTCGCGCCGCTGTCTTGCAGGCTCCGCGCGACGGCCTTCACTGCGGCTGCATCCCGCCAGTTGTAGCTGCAAAAGCAGTCGAACACAGTCGCCGGTTTCATTGCGAACTCATCTGATTGCGAAGCCAGCCGGCCAGTTCGGCTTCGGAACATCGACCGGACGCCAGCAGAAGCATCGTCGTCACCACGTCTGCCTCCTCCGCTTCGAAACGGATATCGTTGAGCCCGAACAACGTGACCATCGCCAGGAAGGCGGTCCGCTTGTTGCCGTCGTGGAAGGGATGGTTCCTCGCGATTCCGTAGCCATAGGCGGCGGCCAGATCAGCGACATCGGAGTCTTCGTCGAAGGACCAACGGTGCTTCGGCTTTGCCAGGGCCGATTCGAGGAGGCCCTCGTCGCGCAGGCCGTGCAGGCCCCCATGCTCCCGAGTCTGATCGAAGTGGATCGCTTCGACGACCAGCCGGCTCAGCCAGGCCGGGGTGCGCCGGGACTTCACTTGGCCAGTTCTCGGAGAGCACCGCGGTACTTCTTCGCCGCTCGTGCGGCCACTTCGAGCGCCTTCTGGGTCTCGGGGTCGTACGGAGTCAAAAGGATTCCCTGGTCCGTCTCGATGGCCAGGAGCCGGTCGCCGGCCCGCAGGCGGAGCCGGTCTGCGAGGTCCTTCGGCAGCGTGGCAGCCACGGAACCTCCGACGCGCCGCAGCTTGGTCTCTCTCACCATTTCAGGGAAAGTATAACAAAAGTGCTACCGACTCATCACCGGACCGGGAGCACCGAGAGGATGCGGTTGGCGATCCGCAGCGCCGCGGCGGGCAGCGGAAAGTCGCTGCGGACGCGGAAGGCTCCCGACAGGTCGGCGTCCCGGGAGTGCAGGAAGGTCGCCTGCCGTCCGGGCTGGATCTCCAGCTGGCGCCGCCAGCTGCGGCCGGAAGAGTCGCGGACTTCCAGCTCCGCCGTGACCATCCGGCCGAAGGGGTTGACCAGCGCGGCGGCCGTGTCCTGGCCGGTGAACGCCAGCGCAAACGACCGGAAGTGCCCGGCTCGCTGCAGCAAAGCAGCCTCCAGGAAGACCTCGCCGCGGGGGGCCGCCGCGCCGGACACCGAAAGCTGGAGCAGGGCGGCGACCGGTGCGCTGCTCTGGACACGAATCCAGCCCAGAAGGGGCTCGCCCGCCTCCAGGGGAAGGGTGAGGACGGCCCCGGCGGCCAGCTCCGGGAAGGTGCCTCGACCCACCAGTTCGCCCCCCGACGCGAATATCTCCACCTGCACCGAAGCGGGGACCTCGCCGCGGTTGGCCAGCAGGACGTGCGACTGGTATTCGAGGCTCCCGAACCTCCCCTGCGCGAACAGCGGGATCACCGATTCCTGCAGCCGCGGCTCGCCCAGGAAGATGCCGGCCACCGGCGTGCCGGCCAGCTCCAGGTTGGACACGATTGCTCCGGTCTCGAGCATGCGCACGTAACTGACGCCGCGGGGGAACGCGCCCGGCCGGGCCCGCTGACCCGGCACCCGCTCGCCGGCGCTCAGGACCGGGAAGAGTTCGCGGCCGTCCCACACCCAGGCCGAAAAGCCGCGCTCCGGCTGCCACGCGTGCACTGCCAGACTCTCCCCGGGGCCGAAACTCACGCCTCGGAACGACAGAATCCGGAGTTCCGGGTCGGCCAGCAAGACCGTCTCGAGGCGTTCTCCCGAAGGCAGCGCCCGGATCAGAGCCACCGACTGCCGGGAAAGGCCGTCGAAGACCTCCACGTCGACCACCGGGTACCCGTCGCGGTCCAGCTCGAATTCTCCCACGCGGGCGATGGTCCACTCGGGATGAGCAGGAAGCGGCTGGCCGGACTGCAACAGCAGCCGAGGCACCCGCTCGACACTGGCGAAAAGGCCGGTGCCCAGCAGGGCGAAGTTGCGGCGCCAGGCCGCCCGGAAGAAGACTTCACGGCGTTCGTTGATCGCCGTCTGCGAGAGGCTGACCGAATCGGCACGCTCGGTGCCCGGCAGCCGTTCGGCCGCGGCGGCCACCACCAGCCTCCCGTCCTGGTAGACTCCCACCCCGGCCGCGCCGGTGAAGGCGACGTCCCCCCGCCCGTTGACGTCCAGGTGGGTGATCGGCCCGTCGACCGGGAAGTCCCGGACCGTGTCCTGGATCACCGTGAGCCGGGAACCTCCCAGCGCCACCACGCCCGTATCGCCTAGCGCCGCCACCCGGAACAGCTCCGCCGGGTCCAGCTCGACGAGCTTGCGCGTCACCCCCCCGTCCCACAGCAGCACGTCCCGCAGCACGCCGTCGCGGTCTCCGGCCGAAAACAGCACCTGTCCCGCATCGTTGATCCCCCACAGGCTGGCCTCGTGGTAGGGAGGAACGGTGCCGGAGTCGGGAGGAAACCCGTCGCCGGGGAGGATGCGGACGAATCCCTCGGCGCCGCCCACCCAGACCTCCGCCCGATCCCGCCGGTCGGTCGAAAACGCGATCGTCCCCTGCCGGTTGGCCCGCACGGGACCGAGGCGGACCTCGGACGGGAAGACGTTGACGAAGCCGTAGCGGACCTCCGGGGGAAGCTCCTCCAGCGGTGGCAGATACGCCAGCTGCACACCGGACTGCTTCAGCAGGGTGGCCAGGAAGGGCCCGTCGGAGTCCAGGAGCAGGCGGCCGGCTCCCTGGTGTTGGGCCGAGGTGAAGAGCGCGGGCAGGTAGAGGCTGCGCTGGTGCAGCGGCTCGAGCGTTATCTGTGCCGTGGCGGCGACCGCCCCTTCCGCGTCCAGCAGCCTCGCCCCGATCTCCATCGGATCCGCGCCCGGGTTGCTCAACGCCAGCGCCAGGCGCGGCAGCGCTCCTTCGAAGAGGAACTCCGCCCGCGGCGACGGGTCTCGTCCGGGGATGGTCACGCTGCTGAGCACGAAATCGCCGTCCAGCAGGTCGACGGTGCTGGAAAGGGCCACGCGCGCGCCGTTGTCCACCGTCAGCCGGGCGAATCCCTGCACCGGACGCGGAAACCGGCTGAGAAACACCGAGTTGGAACCGGGAGGAAAGACGAGCTGCTCGGGCTCCCGCAGCGGACTCCCCGCCGAGTCGTACAGCTCGACCATCACGCGGGCTGCGAATGGAGAGAGGTTGAGGGCCTCGATGGTGGTCTGGAACCCGGCTCCCACCGCAAGATAAGGCAGGTGACGGAGGCGCGGCTCCGCGTCCCGGACCCGGAACACCATGCGCGTGTCGCAGCACTGAGTGGCCCGCACCAAAATCCGGCCGCTCGTGTCGGACGCAATCGGGAGGAGGGACACCAGGGGGCGGGTGCCGGTGTCCGACGCCAGCCCCTCCAGGTCGAAGGAGAGCAGCTGGCCCCGGCGCCACACCAGGGGTCCCGCCGAGGAACTGAAGATGGCCTGCCCGGCCGACGCCGGGCGCGGGAAGTTGATGATCCGCCGTCCGTCGTAGGCGCCGAAACCGGTCACCCGGACGGAAACCTGGAAAGGCTCGCCCCCGGCCGTCCGATCACCGTCCACGGCCACCTTGAACAGAGCGTCTCCGTCGACCAGGAAGATGCCGCCCGTTGCCTCGTCCACGGCGGTGAAATAAATCGGGCCGCCCGGCACCAGATAGCCTGCCTGGAACTCGAAGGAGCCGGCCGCCAACCCGGGAAGCCGGGTGCCCGGACCGACCAGGGACGTGAAGGCGCATGCCTGCCAAAGCAGCAGATGGTCCTCGTTGACGGTCAGCAGGATGCGGCCCGCATCGTCTGCGTCGAGCCATTGGAGAGACTCGACCAGGAGGCCGGAATCGAGCAGGTCTCCGGCCAAGGCGACCCCGGTCAGGCCCGAGCCGTCGGCTACCACCACTCCCCGGTTGTCGGCCAGGACGATCGAGCCGTCGTTGGAGAGAAACTCCGCCCGCTCCAGTTCCGTGCCGGCCAGTGCCCGGTCCGGCCTTCCCGCCACGGGGTCCCCCGGCCGGGCCAGCAGCCGGACTCCTTCGCGCGAGGCCACGAACAGCCCCCTGCTGCCGTCCGAGAGTTCGGCCACGAAGCCCAGCTCGTCGCGGTCGTTGAGCGTCCTCGTGATCCACCGCAGCGTCTCGAAAGTGAGAGGATCGCCTCCTTCGCCGGCCACCGGCGCGAGGTCGCCGGCGGCCACCGAGAAGATCGTCCCCCCTTCGTGCAGGACGGTGAAGCGGGTATTGGAGAGGACCGCCACGCTCGAGCGCTCGTTGATCTCGACCCGCCCGCCCTGGACCGCTTCCTCGAGGGGCAGCGGCCTCGGCTGGCCGCCGTCGTCGACGAACACCGCGAAGATCCGATCGCTCTCGGGGGTGGAAGGATCGTCCAGTTGCGTGGAAATCACGGCCGTGCCCGAGCGGTTGTAGCCGACGCTGTTGATCTCGTCCACCAGCAAGGGTTCCCGGCCCGGCGCCGGCTGTCCCTCGACCAGCAGGGGGGTCAGGTCGAACGGGCCGGCGGGCAAACTGCGGTCGGGCGCATCGACGGACAGCAGATCGGTGAGCGTCCGCTCCGGCACCTTCGAAGAGACGGCTTCGCCGGACGCGATCGAGCCGATCGCGAGCAGGACCGGGAGGAGTCGGGTGCAGAGACGCGCCATGGTCGTTGCCGCTTCGATTGTAGCCGATTGGACCAACGCTCGTGAATAATCCGCGCTCCCGTGCAACCCCCGGCTCCGTCTTTCGTCGGGGAGTACTGAACCCCGGAGCGAATGCACATGAACTGGTGGCTGGCATCGCTGATCGGACTGCTCCTGGCCTCGCCGGGCGAACGTGCGGGGACTCTCCCCTCGAGCGGGGCCGACTTGCCCGTCTCGACCCCCACCGAGCAGGGCCTGGACGCCGGCCGCATCCGCACGCTGGTGGAGGAGATCCGCGAGGGCCGCCGCTTCCCCGACCTGGACAGCCTGCTGATCGTCCGCCGCGGGCAGCTGGTCACCGAGGAATACTTCCGCGGCTGGGGACCCGACGACCTGCACACTCTCCAGTCGGTCAGCAAGAGCGTCACTTCGGCTCTGATCGGCATCGCCGTCCAGCGCGGGGAAGTTCGCCTGGACGACAAGGTCCTGGACGTCTTCGCGGGCCTGGAGGGGATCGAGAACGTGGACGGTCGCAAGGCCGCCATGACGCTCGAGCACCTGCTGACCATGCGAAGCGGCACCGACTACCACGAGTCGGGAAACGACTCCCCCCACAGCCGGCTCAACCGTTTGAGCCGCGGCTGGGAACGTTTCGTGCTGAACCGTCCCATGCTGCGCGCGCCGGGGACGCACTTCCAGTACGACAGCGGCGCCGTCATCCTGATGTCCTCTATCCTGCGGCAGCGCACCGGCCTGCACGCGGACGAATATGCGGCGCGCCACCTGTTTCCCGAGCTGGGAATCTCCGAGTGGCGCTGGTCGGAAAACTCCGAGGGCCACCCGCACACCGGCGGCGGGCTCTACCTGCGTCCCCGCGACATGGCCCGCTTCGGACTGCTCTACCTGCAGAAAGGTGTCTGGGAGGGAAAGCAGGTCGTACCCGCGAGCTGGGTCGAGGAGTCGACGCGGAGGCAGGTCCGTTTCCAGCCGCCCCGGGGGCGGTCCGTAGGGTACGGCTACCTCTGGTGGGTCCTCCCCCCCGACCCGGACGGGCGCGGGGAAGACGACATCTACGCCGCCATGGGCTTCCGGGCGCAATACATCTTCGTCGTCCCGGAGCACGAGATGGTGGTGGTGGTGACGGGCGGAACCCGCTCGCGCGCCGACCAGCAGCGGCCCATCGACTTCCTCTACTCCCACGTCCTGCCTGCCGTGCGCTGAAGTGGGACGGGCATCCCGGCCCGTCATTCCCGACACCGGCCTGCCAGGCCGCCCGCCCGACTTGTAAGAAATCCAGCAGAACCGACACTAGTGTAGTTCGAGGGCCGATGGGCGGCCCCGGCGGACCCGGCAAATGGAAGAACGAGAGCAGGCAGAGCGATTCGATCGGTGGCTGCGGGAGCACCAGGGGCTGCTGTTCAAGGTGGTCCGGGCCTACGCGGTGACGCCGCCCGATCAGGAGGACCTGTTTCAGGAGATCGCGGTCCAGCTCTGGAACTCGATCCCCGGCTTCCGGCAGGACTCGGCCGAGACGACCTGGATCTACCGGGTCGCCCTCTACACGGCCCTGGCCTGGTCCCGCAAGGAGAAGAAGCACCGCGACAAGAAGGAGCCGCTGGAGGGAGTCGAGCACACGCTGCTGGCCCCCTCCCAAGCCCGGGACGGCCGGCTGGATTGGCTCTACGAGCAGATCCGCGGGCTCAACGAGGTAGACCGGTCGCTGACCCTGCTGATGCTGGACGGATTCAGCTACCGGGAAATCGCGGCCACCCTGGGCATCTCCGAGAGCAACGTCGGAGTGAAGATCAACCGCATCAAGAAGATCCTGTCGGCGAGGACTCCCGGCGGAGGAACCGGAAATGGACTTTGAACAGATGAGAGTGATTTGGGATTCGCAGAACGAACAGCCGTTGTACGTGCTGGACCAGCAGGCCCTGCACGCCACCGTGCGCCGCAAAGGGCGCTGCATCGAGAAGTCGGTGAAGACCTTCGAGGGCCTGATGATCGCCATTCTGCTGGCGGTGGCGGTGATCCTGGTCGGCAAGCGGGTCCTGTCCGGACCGGAGTGGCAGACCTCGATGGTGATCGGCGCCGCGCTGACGCTGCTGGTGGCGGTGGTGGCCGCGGTCAACCTCGCCCTCGGGCGGGCCCGCCGCCTGAAACGCGAGCGCGTGTTCGACGAGTCGATCGTGGGGGACATCGACAAGGCCCTCTCGCAGGTCGACTACCAGGTGGCCCGGCTGAAGAACATCCACTACTGGTTCCTGTTGCCGATGGCGGCGATGATCGGCACCAGCTTCATGATGCGGGGGGTCAGCCTGGCGGAGCTGTTCGGCTCCAAGATCTGGGTGGGGCCCCTGTTCCTGCTGGCCATCCTGATCAACTACGCGGCCGTCCGGCTCGAGATGCGCTGGTTCCACCGGCCGCGCAAACGCAGCCTGCAGGCGCTGCGCGAAAAACTCGTCGCCGAGGAGTGAACGGCCCTATCCCTCTGAAGGAGAACATCCCAATGATTCGAATAATGACGATACTCGCTCTCTGTCTTTTGCTCACCAGCGGCTGGGCGGCCACTCTCCAGGCGCCCGAAACCGACACCTGGAAGGGGACGCTGGACGCCGGCGGCGCCAAGCTGCGGCTGGAGATCGACATCACCAGCGACGGCGAAGGAGGCTTCAGCGGGCAGCTGCGAAGCCTCGACCAGGGGAACGCGACCCTGCAGCTGTCCGACGTGGAGCTGACGCGAGAGGCGTTGAACTTCTCGGTCAGCCAGATCGGGGCCCGCTTCAGCGGGACGCTTTCGGAGGACGGCACCGTGGCCGAGGGGACCTTCAGCCAGAGCGGCGTGGGGCTGCCGCTGACCCTCGCCAGAGGAGACGCCGCGCCGCCGGCCGCCCCGCCGCAGCCCGAAGGGACCCTCCGGGAGGCGTGGGTCGGAAAGCTCCAGATGGGGTCCTTTCAGCCGGTCATGCAGTTCCGGATCGTCACCCTCGAGGGAGGGGGGACGGCGGCCTACTTCGACAGCATCAGCGAGGGGCGGACGGGCATTCCCGCCCAATGGTCGATCGAGGGAGACACGCTCGGCTTCGACGTCCCCGGCATCCGCCTGACTTTTCGCGGGGCCCTCGACGAAGCGCGGGACACCGCCGACGGGGTCTGGTCGCAGGCGGGCCGTGAGCTGCCCCTCACCCTCGAGAAGCAGACCACCGCCTACGTCGAGGCGCATACCTGGGAGAAGCGTCCGCAGCGCCCGGTGCCTCCCTTCCCCTACTCCGAGGAGCCGGTGAAGTTCGAAAACGCCGCCGACGGGGTGACCCTGGCGGGGACGCTGACGCTTCCGGAGGGGGAAGGACGCCACCCGGCCGTGATCCTGATCAGCGGCTCGGGGCCGCAGGACCGTGACGAGTCGCTGATGGGGCACAAGCCGTTCCTGGTGCTGGCCGACTACCTGACCCGCCGGGGTATCGCCGTTCTGCGTTACGACGACCGTGGAACCGCGGAATCGACCGGCAACTACGCCGCCGCGACGGTGGAGGACTTCGCGCGCGACGCTTCGGCCGCGGTCGACTTCCTCGCCGCCCACCCCGGCGTGGACCCTGCCCGGATCGGACTGGCGGGCCACAGCGAAGGCGGCCTGGTGGCGCCGATGGTGGCCAGCCGGCGCGACGGCGTGGCGTTCCTGGT
>JBFGHG010000083.1:0-8468 GCA_041578395.1 Acidobacteriota bacterium | reverse complement strand
GCGGCCACGCTTTCCGGAATCGCGGCCCAGCCCGAACGCAGGCTGGGGATCGCGCTGGTGGGACTGGGCAACTACTCCACCAACCAGCTGGCGCCCGCCCTCGCGGCCGCCCGCAACTGCCGACTGGCGGGCATCGTCACCGGCACCCCGGCCAAGGCCGCCCGCTGGCGTGAGCAGCACGGCATCCCCGAGGCCAACGTCTACGACTACGAGACCTTCGACCGGATCGCCGACAACCCCGAGATCGACGTGGTCTACGTGGTCCTGCCCAACTCCATGCACGCCGAGTTCACCATCCGCGCCGCGCGAGCCGGCAAGCACGTGATCTGCGAAAAACCGATGTCGGTCACGGTGGCGGAAGCCGAAGAGATGATCGCCGCCTGCCGGCAGGCCGACCGCCAGCTGGCCATCGGCTACCGCCTGCACTTCGAACCCTACAACCTGGAGATGAAGCGGCTGGGCCAGCAACAGGTCTTCGGTCCCGTCAAGCTCGTCAACACGCAGTTCGGCTTCCCCCTGCGCGACCGCTCGGCCTGGCGGCTGCAGCGCCCGCTGGCCGGCGGCGGACCCCTGATGGACGTGGGGATCTACTGCATCCAGGCAGCGCGCTACGTGACGGGTGAAGAGCCGGTCGCGGTCACCGCCCAGGAAGTGAAGACCGAGCCCGAAATCTTCCAGGGCGTGGAGGAGACCCTCAGCTGGCAGATGGAGTTCCCGTCGGGGTGCCTGGCCAACTGCGCCACCAGCTACGCCACCTACACCGAGCGGCTGGAGTGCTGCGCGACGGGCGGCTGGTTTCAGTTGCGTCCCGCTTTCGGCTACGGTCCGCTGGCGGGGGAAACCTCCCAGGGTCCGCTCGACTTCCCGCACGTCCGCGAACAGACCGCCCACATGGACGCCATCTGCAGGGCGATTCTGGATGGGGAGCCCACGCCCGTTCCGGGGGAGGAGGGGCTTCGAGACATGCGCATCATCGAGGCGATCTACCGGGCGGCACGAAGCGGGAGTCGGGTGGAGGTGTGATCGCTCCGGTCCGCGACGTGAAAGGCGCCGATGTTCACCGGGCTCGAAGCCTCGAGTGCAGGCCCAGCGCAATCGAGAGGGCTTCGTCGACCTGGCGCATCAGGGGTGCCGGCACTGTGCCGCCGGGCTTCTGTAGCTGGGGTTTCCGAAGGGTGTAAACCTCACCACATTTCGCGATGCTGGACTTCTTCAACCCGGCGGTTCCTTTCGGAAAGCGCACTTCCCACCGGTACGGTCCCTCGAGCCGCACCACGGAGGTGAGGTGGACGGCCATCACCTTTGGGTAGCGCGGGTTTCCGTTGAAAACGTCATCGGAGACGATCAGCATGGGGCGGGGCTTTCCGTCGCTGCCCTTCATCGGCACAGCGGCCCACCAGATTTCGCCGCGCAGCATCTCAGTCGTCCCGATCGAAGGCCTGAGCTTCAATCAACTCGCCGTCGTCGTGAATCGACTCCACCCGGCAATACCGCTCCACCTCGGCCCGCAACTGTTCCCGCCGCAGCCTTTCCAGCTTTTCGTCGATCGCTTCTCGCAAGAACTCCGACAGACTCCTGAACTCCCCTGACGTGACCCTCACTCGAATATCCTCCAGCTGCTGCGACTCCGCCGTGAACACGGCTTTCTTCTTGGAAGTAGCCATAGTTGGTACACTAAGTCATGTCACTATTCGAGTCAACTCCTACAGGGAACTTCTACGTGCCCCCGCGCGCCATCGGCAGCGCCCGCTTGCGCAGCCGCACCACCGCCGGGGTCACCTCCAGCATCTCGTCTTCGCGGATGAACTCCAGCGACTGTTCCAGGCTCAGGCGCCGGGGCGGGATGAGGCGGGTCAGCACGTCGGCCGTGGAGGAGCGGATGTTGGTCAGTTTCTTCTCCTTGGTGAGGTTGACGGGGAGGTCCTGCGGGCGCGCGTTCTCGCCCACGATCATGCCCGGATAGACCTCCTCGCCGGGCCCCACGAACAGCTGCCCGCGCGACTGCAGGTGCTCGATGGCGTAGGCCGTCGCCTTGCCCGCCCGGTCCGCGATCAGCACCCCGGTGCCGCGATGGGCGATCTCCCCCTGCCAGGCGTCGTAGCCGTCGGACAGGTGCGTCAGGATGCCGGTGCCGCGCGTGTCGGTCAGAAACTCGGTGCGCAGGCCCAGCAGGCCGCGCGAGGAGATGCGAAATTCCATGCGGGCCCGGCCCGTGCCGTGGTTGACCATCTTGGTCATGCGTCCCTTGCGCAGCCCCACCTTCTCGGTGACCACCCCGATGAACTCCTCGGGCACGTCCACCACCAGGACCTCCATCGGCTCCTGGAGCTGCCCGTCGACGTGCCGGGTCAGGACTTCGGGGCGCCCCACCGACAGCTCGAAGCCCTCCCGGCGCATGGTCTCGATCAGGATCGACAGCTGCAGCTCGCCCCGGCCCGCAACCTGGTAGGTGTCGGGGATCTCCGTATCCTCGAGCCGGATCGAGACGTTGGTCAGACACTCCCTCTCCAGGCGCTGGCGGAGCTTGCGGGAGGTCAGGTGGCGGCCCGCGCGTCCCGACAGCGGCGAGTCGTTCACCGAGATGGTGACCGCCATGGTCGGCTCGTCCACCCGGATGGGAGGAAGCGGCTGCGGATCGTCGATCGAAGCCAGCGTCTCCCCGACTCCCACTTCCTCGACCCCTGAGAAAGCGACGATCTCTCCGGGTCCGGCCGACCCCACTTCCACCCGGTCCAGCCCCTCGTAGCGGTGCACCGTGGCCACCTCGACTTCGCGGCGGGCGCCGCCGGCCGACAGCAGCATCGCCGGCTGACGCTTCTCCAAGCGGCCGTTGACGATGCGGCCGATACCCAGCCGCCCCAGGTAGTCGTCGTAGTCCAGGTTGGTGACCAGCAGCTGCAGCGGCGCCTCGGCGTCTCCGCGCGGCGGCGGGACGGTCTCGAGGATCTGCCGGAACAGCGGCGCCAGTGTCTGCTCTTCCCCCTCCATCGACGTCTTGCAGATGCCCGCCCGGGCGTTGGTGTAGAGCACGGGAAAGTCGAACTGCTGGTCGCTGGCGTCCAGGTCGAGGTACAGCTCGTAGACTTCGTCCAGCACCTCTTTGGGCCGGGCGTCGGCACGGTCGATCTTGTTGATCACCACCACGGACGGCAGCCCGGCCTCGAGCGCCTTGCGGAGCACGAAGCGGGTCTGCGGCAGGGGGCCCTCGCCGGCGTCCACCAGCAGCAGGACGCCGTCGACCATCGCCAGCGTCCGCTCCACCTCTCCGCCGAAGTCGGCGTGCCCGGGGGTGTCCACGATGTTGATGCGGGTCCCCTCGAAGACCACCGCCGTGGTCTTGGCCATGATGGTGATGCCCTTTTCGCGCTCCAGGTCGATGGAGTCCATCACCCGCTCGACGACCTGCTGGTTCTGGCGGAAGATGCCACTCTGCCACAGCATGGCGTCCACCAGCGTGGTCTTGCCGTGATCGACGTGGGCGATGATGGCCAGGTTGCGGAGCTTTTCGCGGGGCGTCGAGGTCATTTCTTCCGTTTCAGCAGGTCCTCGAGACCCTGGAAGGGACGGTGAGTCGACTGGGGCGTCTTCGGCTGGGTCGGCGTGGCGGACTCGTAGGCATCGGCGACCGCCAGCCGGGAGTGCTCGTTGTCGTGGCAATAGATGCAGAGCAGCTCCCAGTTGCTGCCGTCGCGCGGGTTGTCGTGGTGGTCGTGGTTCTTGTGGTGGACCGTCAGTTCCTTCAACCGCCGGCCCTTGAACTCGCGCCCGCAGCGGGCGCAGATGTGCGGGAAGATGGCCAGCGCTCGCATGCGGTAGTCTTCGGTCGAACTCATCGTAGTCTCCCGGCTCGAGAGAGTATCAGATCGCGGCCCGGCGGATTGCTTTTCGCCACGGCGGGCGCGTAGTGGTAACGTTCAGACTCCGGGGAAGACGACCCAGATGAAACCGTGCGGTCTCTTCAGCCTGCCAACAGCCGCCAGGCGGATCCTGTTCGCTGGTTCGATCCTCCTTGGCTCCCGGGCTGGTCTGCATGGGCCAGACGCGCCATCCCATCCCGCCCTTCGACCGGACGGGCGACCTCTACTTCCTGGACAGCGGCTGTGGCTGCGTCCTCTCGCTGAGCGGGCTGGGAGACACCGGCGGCGAACCCAGCCTGCGGATCGCCATCACGAGGCACGTTCAGGCCCTGACCGGAGCCGACAAGGTCGACTTCGAACGGCGCGGAATCGACTCCGCCTCCTGCGGCAACCTTTACTTTTCCGAAGGAGAGTCCGCGTCGATCCTGGTCCCGCAGGCCGGCAGTGTACCCAGGATTCCAGTGAACCAGACCGATCTGCTGCGGGCCGGCGCTCTGGAAGCCTTCGCCCAAGTCGATCCCGCCGGATTGGCCTTCGGCAGCGACGGCAAGCTGTACGTCGCCGACGGCGTAAGCGACGCGGTGTTCCAGATCGACCCCATCCCGGAGGAAGGACTGCCCGCGGTGGCTCTGTGGGTGACCTCAGGGGGTTTCCTGGAGGCCGCCGGGAAGATGAGAACAGTCAACCCGGCGGGGGCTCAGACGCGGTCGAAGGGGGGAGGGTAGCGGACTTCACCCGAGAGAGCGCCCAGCGCGCCCGGCTCGAGTTCCAGCACGAAGAAGTACGGGTCCATCTCGGGAGCGCGGAAGTAGAGTCCGGCCGGGCGGGCCGGCTGAAAGCCGAAGCGGGGGTAGTACTCGAGGTGGCCCAGCACCACCACGGCAGCCGCCTGCAGGCCGCGGCTGCGCTCGAGACCCTCCCGCACCAGCCGGCTGCCGATCCCCTGCCGCTGCCGCTCGGGCGTCACCGCCATCGGGCCCAGGCCCAGCACCAGCGCGCTTCGGGGGGCCTTCTCGACCCTCACCGGGCTGAACAGGATGTGACCGGCCACCCGGCCGTCGGCGACGGCCACCAGCGAGATCAGCGGCCGCGTGTCTTCGCGCAGCAGGTCGACCAGGTGCGCTTCCGCGCCGGCGGGGAAAGCCTGGACGTTCAGCTCGCGCACGGGCCCGTGGTCCGAGGGGCGCTCTTCTCGGATGTCGATGTTCACGGCCACTACTGTGTGTGGCACGGCCTTCCAGACCGTGATTCTGATTGCCGCACCATCACGGGCAAGGATGCCCGCGCCACGTCGCTAGGCGGGGACCGCCGCGAAGCGCACGACTTTCGGCTCCACCAGCCGCTCGAAGTCCTCGTAGCGGAGCCGGATCAGCTCGGTGTGCGAGCCCGCGTTGAAGGCGATTTCCTCGTCCTCGGCCAGTTCCTCCGCGACGTAGACCGGCATCCCGTAGAGGTTGCCGAAGGGGGGCATGGCACCCAGTTCGCAGTCGGGGAACAGTCCCTGGAACTGGCCTTCGGTGGCCAGCTCCACGTCGGCTGCGCCCGTCACTTCTCCCAGCCGCCGCAGGTCGATCTGGCTGGAGGCCGGCAGCACGGCCATGGCCATCTCGCCGTCCAGCTGGACCATCACCGTCTTGGCCAGCTCCTTGCCGGGAACGTGCGCCGAGGCGGCGATCTCCTGCGCCGTGTAGGCGCGTGAGTGGCTGATCATGACGTATTTGACCCCGTGGCCGTCCAGGAATTCTTTGAGTTTTCGGACCGGCATCAGAATCCTCCTCTCTTCGAGGCATGGGGCGGGCGAACGGCCGGCTCCGGCGCGCATCACGGGGCAGCGAGAGGTCGCGGAAGAGACGGGCCTGCGCCGCGCCCCTGACTCGCTGTCGATTCTAGCAAAGCGGGTGCCAGGGGACATCCCCCGCCCCACGGGAGCGAAGCGTCGCCGCTACTGCTGGAGCTGGGGGAAATCGCCCGGACTACTGTTGTTTCAACGCTTCCAGACGGCGTTTCAGCCAGTCGGCGTCCGGCATGAGCGCCTGGGCTTTCTCCAGGTTCTCGATGGCCGCCTCCTTGTCGCCCGCGGTGGCCAGCGTCTCGGCGAGCGCCACGTAAGTGAAGGCTGATTCCGGGTAGTACTCCAGGTTCAGCCTCAGAACCGCCACCGCCGCGTCGCTATTGCCGTGCTCGCGGGAGAGCGTATCGGCCAGCCCGAGCAGCGAGCGCTCGCCGAAGTCGAAGACCGCCTGACCGTAGTACTTGTCGCGCAGCAGCCGGTAGCGCTGGATGCCCGCCTCCACCCCCACCTCCAGGATCGGGTCGAGCAGGCTCTGCTCGAGGGTCTGCGGCCGGGTCACGCCCCGGTGGCAGGTGAAGCAGCTGACTTCGAGCCGCTGATCGGCCGGCCGCCCGGTGGCGGGCAGGTGCTCGCCGTTGATCTGGCGCACCATCTTCAGCATCACGCGCGCGATGCGCTTGGACTCCTTTTCGTCGGAAGCGAAGTCGTGGGTGGACAGGTCCTGCGGGTTTTCGCCCACGTGGCAATGATTACAGCGGACTCCCAGTTCGGTGGCGAACCCGCGCATCACGCCGATCAGCTGCCGCTGCTCGATGTCCTTGGGCAGCACCTGGAGGTTCTTGAATTCCTTGGGAATCTGGGCAGCGGCCGGGACCAGCAGGGCCCAGGCCAGGAACACACACAGAGTCGACAGCCGGCACGATCTACGCTTCATGATCCCTCCCGAAATGCGGCACACGAACGTTCGTCTGGTTACTGGCATTCACGCCGAAGCGGGCGGAAAGTTCCCCAGCCCCAGGATTTCGGCCACCTGGCGCAGATGGTGCTCCAGGTGGTCGACGTAGTCGCGCATGAAGTACTCGAGTGTGACCGGCTGGGACTCGGGTACCGTCCGCCAGGCGATTTCGTGCAGGTTGTGACGCGGGCGTTTCCGGTGCCGGACCTCGGCGGGCACCGCCTCGATCACCCGGGCCAGGTGCAGGTTGTAGTCCCGCCACAAGCGAACCAGCAGCGGCCAGGGCGCCTCCTGGTAGTTCTGCAGCCGCACCCACTCCTCCTGCCGGTACCCGTCGAAGATCAGGCCATCGGTCAACTGCGCGCGCACGAAACGTCCGTGGTTGTTGGCCGCCGAATCGATCAAATGACCGATGATCTCCCGGGCGGACCACTTCCCGGGTTGGGGCCTGCAGGCACTGTCGTGCTCGGACACATCGAGGAGCCGCGCCGCCCCCGCCCGAACGATCCTGGAAAGGTCTTCCGAAATCTCAGAGCTCATCATTCGTCGCTCATCATGGTGTTCGCACCCAGCCACCCCGGCATCCCGCTGATCTCCCCTCCCGGGTGGCAGCCGGCGCCGCCCAGATAGAGGCCGTCGATCGGCGTGCGGTAGCGGGCCAGAAGCGCGCAGGGGCGCAGCATCAGCGACTGGTCCAGGGTCCGCTCCACGTGGAAGATCTGCCCTCCCACCAGGCCGAACTCCCGTTCCAGGTCCCGGGGCGTGAGCACCTGCACGGCTTCGACCTTTTCCTCGACCGCCGGGTCGAGAGTGCGCAGCCGTTGCCGGACCTCCTGCTCCACGGCGCCCCGCGCCTGCCGGTTCCATTGCTCGTCTGCACGGTAGGGGACGCAGTGGGCCCAGATCGAGACGACTTCGCCGTCGCTGCACCGATGGCGACTCAGGTCGAGGAGCAGCGGCCGGGAGATTTCGCCGTACTTGGCGGCGTCGAAGGTTCGCTCCAGCCCCTCGAGGCCGTCGCCACCCCAGAGGAGGCGCTGGTCCTCGGCGGGCCAGCGCTCGGACGGCTCCAGGGGGCTGCGCAGCGCCAAATGCACCTTGGCGGCGGTCCCGCGGGTGCGGATGCAGCGGGCCTGGTCCTCGAGCCGGACCGGCAGGTCGGCCGGGTGCAACAGATCGAGCACGACCGTTCGGGGGTGGCAGCAGGCCAGCACCGTCCCGGTGGCCAGCGTCTCTCCGCCCTGCAGCACCACCTCGGCCACCCGGCCGCGCCGCACCCGGATGCCCTGGACGGCCGTCCCGGCGCGCAGCTGGACTCCGGCCTCCCGGCAAGCGCCTTCCAGCGCCCGCACCAGCGCCGGGGCACCCCCCTCCACCGGGCGGTCCCTCACGCATTCGTGAAAGAGCAGCGCGGCGGCGGTTCCGGCGGCCCGAGGCCCGAAGAAGCCGCCCATCACGGCGGGGTAGGCGAGCGTTTCCGCCCGCACGGGGTCGTCGACGTGCTCGCCCAGCCAGTCCGCCACGCTCATGGGCAACACCCGCAGCAGTTCGAGCATGTCCCGCCGCCCCAGCCGACGCAGCGCCAGCCCCAGCTTCCCCAGCTGCCACAGGTCCCCGCCCCGCGGCGCCAGCGGCGGCGGCGGCTCGTCCAGCAGCTGCCGGATCGCCGGCCGGAAGCGCTCCACAACGGGGTCGGCGCTATCGAATATCGTTTTTCGACCCGTTCGATATTCGATAGCTGTGACCCCGTCGATCTCCGCCCGGAAGGTGCTGGTGTCCTCCAGCAGGCCGGGGGCTTCGAAGCCGGGGCAGATGGGGACGGGGGCGCAGCGGCCGCCCAGCACGTCGCGGGCTTCCAGCAGCG
>JBFGHG010000082.1:0-8532 GCA_041578395.1 Acidobacteriota bacterium | reverse complement strand
GCGGCTGGGGATCTACGCGGCCTTCTGGACGGTGCTGGGGCTGCTCAACGCGGCCAGCGCCGTGATCGAGAACCTGGGCGACCCCCGCTTCGGGCTCTGGGAGCCGGTGGTGTGGGAGATGTCCAGCCTCTACACCACCGGCCTGCTCTGCCCGCTGGTCGTC
Source organism: Acidobacteriota bacterium (assembly GCA_041578395.1). GTDB lineage: Bacteria > Acidobacteriota > UBA6911 > RPQK01 > JANQFM01 > JBFGHG01. The sequence continues at coordinate 8,369 of JBFGHG010000082.1, read as the reverse complement.
TACTTCACGCGCCGCTACCGGTTGTCCTGGTCCAACTGGTACTGGCTGGTCCCCGCTCACGTGGCCGCCATGGTCCTCTTTTCGCTGGCCCACACCACGGGCATGGTGACCTTGCGCAAGACCTTCTACCTGCTGGTCGGAGACTCCTATCAGTTCGGGAGCCAAAGCCTGTGGGTGGAACTGCTCTACGAGTTCTACAAGGACGTCTCGCTGTACTGGATCATCGTGCTGCTGGCGCTCGGCTTCGAGTATTACAACAAGTACCGGCAGCAGCAGTTGGAGGCCTCGGCACTGGAATCGCGGCTGGCGCAGGCGCGGCTGTCCAACCTGGAGAACCAGCTCAACCCTCACTTCCTGTTCAACACCCTGCACATGATCTCGTCGCTGGTGCACCGGGAGCCGGACCGCGCCGAGGAGATGATCGCGCGGCTCAGCGATCTGCTGCGGCTGGCGCTCGAGAACTCCTCTCGCTCGCAGATCCCGTTGCGGGAGGAGCGGCGGGCGCTGGGGCTGTACCTCGAAATCATGCAGGCCCGCTTCGGAGACCGGGTCCGGGTCAGCCAGCGGTTCGACCCGGAGACGCTGGACGTCCCAGTCCCCCTGCTGATCCTGCAACCCCTGGTGGAGAACGCCTACCGTCACGGAGTGTCGGGCAAGACGGAGGGAGGGGCGATCGAGGTGACGAGCCGTGCCGAAAACGGCCGGCTCCACCTGGCGGTCCGGGACAACGGGCCGGGACTGGACGGATCGTCCGGCAGCGCGCAGGGGGTCGGGCTGTTCAACACCAGCGAGCGGCTGCGCATGCTGTACGGCGATGCGCACGACCTGGAGGCCGGCAACCTGGCGCCCGGGGCCCTGCCGGCCCCCTTCGACGCCGGCGGGTTCGAAGCCCGCGTGACGATCCCGCTGCAGCCGGAGGAGGGCGCGAGTTGAGCATCGCAGTGGCGATCGTGGACGACGAGGCCCCGGCCCGGCAGAAGCTCCGTGATCTGCTGGCAGCCGAGGAGGGCTTTCGCGTGGTGGGGGAGGCAAACAACGGCGCCGAGGCCCTGCGGCTGGTGGGTGAACTGCACCCCGACCTGCTCTTTCTGGACATCCGGATGCCGGGGATGGACGGGCTGGAAGTGGTCCGGCGGCTGGAAGGGAAGGGGGCGCCGGTGGTGGTCTTCGTGACCGCCTTCGACCGGCACGCCGTGGAGGCCTTCGAACTGTGCGCCCTGGACTACCTGCTCAAGCCCTTCGACGCCGCCCGCCTGCGGCAGACTCTCGAGCGGGTCCGGCGGCGCCTGCAAGAGGGTTCGGCCGACAGCGTGGGAGAGCTGGTCGGCCTGCTGGAGCGGCTCGAGCGCAGCCGCCACGCCCAGCGCTTCCTGGTGAAGTCGCGCGGGCGCATGCGATTCGTGCGGACCGAGGAAATCGACTGGGTGGAGGCGGCCGGCAACTACGCCGAGCTGCACGTGGCGGGGAAAGCCTACCTGATCCGCCAGACGCTGGCCGGGCTCGAGGCGCGCCTCGACCCGCAGCGCTTCGTCCGGGTACACCGCTCGCGCATCGTCAACGTGGACCGGGTCCGCGAGATCCACGCCTGGGAGCACGGCGACTTCCTGATCCTGCTCGAGGACGGCTCGAAGATCCGCATGAGCCGCCGCTTCAAAGCCAGCCTGGAATCGCTGGGGCGGGGTTGATCCTCAGTGAGGCAGGTGCACCCGGTAGAGGTCGTACTGCTCGCCTTCGGTCTTCCTGCCCGCGAACACGAGCTGCCGGCCGTCCGGCGAGAAGGCCGGCTCGGTGATGCGGTGATAGCCGTCCACCAGTTCGCGGACCCGCCCGCTGGAGAGCGTCAGCAGGGCGATGCCGCGGACGTCAGCGGGGCGGCTGTAGGCGAAGGCGATTCGCCCGGCCCGCGGCGACCAGTCCGGGCAGAAATCATGGCCTGCAGCAGTGGTGAGTCGTTGCGTTTCTCCCGTTTCCAGGTTCAGGGTGAACAGATCGTCTTCCGCTCCCCCGGTGGCTTGCCGCGAGAAGAACGCCAGCTCGGAGCCGTCGGGAGACCAGGAAGGCCAGACCTCGCGCGAACCCCCGGAGACCAGCCGGCGGGCCGGCGACTCGCCTCCGGCTGCCATCACGTACAGCGCGATGCCCTCCTCGCCCGCCAGCGAGAATGCGATCCGATCACCCCGCGGCGACCACGCCGGAAAGAGCACCTCGCCCGCGGGCGTCTCCAGCCGCCGCGTCCGGCCGCTGTCCAGATCGGCCACGTACAGCCCCGGCGATCCGTCCCGATCGCTGCAGAAGGCCAGACGCCGGCCGGAGGGGTCCCAGGCGGGGTAGCGGTCGTTGGACGGGGAGCGCACCGCCGGGCGGACGGCACCGGTGGAGGCGTCCAGCACGTACAGGTTCCAGGGGCCGTCGCGGTTGGATTCGAAGACGATCGCCCCGCCTTCCGAGCGCCAGCTCGGGTGGCGGTCGTCGGCCTGGTGCTGCGTGAGTTGCTCCACCTGCAGACCGGTGCAGGCGGCCGCGAGCAGCGTCAGCAGTCCGGCCCACTTGCACATTGCCGCCGCCCCTTCAGTCCCCGAAGCCGTGCTGGCGGCGGTGGTGGGGGCCGTCGAAGGACTGGGTGGATTTGAACAGTTCGCAGCGCCCGTCGGTGGCCAGCGGTTCGGCCTGCTGTTCCAGCCTCCGCAGCTGCTCGGGCGGCAGCGGCTGGAAGCCGCGGGCGATGGCGAGGTCCTGCTCGAGGTCCTGCAGGGAGGCGATCCCCACGACCAGCGACGCGATCGGCTGGCTCAGCGAGTAGCGGATGCAGTCGGCGGCCTCCAGGTCGCTGCGCCGCGTGATGATGCCCCGCGGGTAGCCGCCGCCCAGGCTCTTCATCCCCAGCACGCCCACCTTCTTCTCCAGGCAGACGGGCACCACCTCTTTCTGGAAGCTGCGGTAGTGCGCGTCCATGACGTTGATGGGCATCTGCGCCGAGTCCCAGTCGAAGGGCTTGTCCAGCATCTTCCGGTGGATGCGCGGGTCCTTGTGGCCGGTGAAGCCGATGTAGCGGACCTTCCCCTGTTCGCGGGCTTCCAGGGCGGCTTTCAGGCCCCCTTTGTCGAACACCCAGTCGGGGTCGTTGTCGTAGATCATCTCGTGGAACTGCCACAGGTCCAGGTAATCGGTGCGCAGCCTGCGCAGGCTGTCCTCCAGGTTGCGCATCGACCCCTGGTAGTCCCGCTCGCAGTTCTTGGTCATCAGGAAGACCTTCCGGCGCCGTCCGTCCGTGAGGGCGCGTCCCATGACTTCTTCGCTGCCTCCGTCGTGGTAATCCCAGGCGTTGTCGAAGAAGGTGAGGCCGTTGTCGATGGCCGCGTGCATGATCCGGGTGGCCTCGGCCGGGTCGATGGCGCCGATGTGCCAGCCTCCCAGGCAGAGGATGGAGACCGGCTCGCCGCTGCGCCCCAGCGGGCGGGTCGGGAGTCCGTCCGGGGACGGCTGGGTGGGAATGGCGCCCACGCTCGAGGCGGCCGCCGCCGCGGCGCCCCACTGCAGGAATTGCCGTCGAGTGGGCTTCTTGCTCATGGTGCGTCCTTTCGTGTAACGCAAGCATACTGGAAGGTGGACCAGCCTTCCAGGCTGCGATTCCGGATCACGGGCAGGGATGCCCGTGCCACTGGTGCAGTACAATGTGATGATGCGCTACCTGGTGAAGGCGCGGGTCCGGCCCGGCAGGGACGCCTCCCTGCAGCGGGCCATCGAAGAAGAAACGCTGGGTGCCGGGTCGGTGGCCGAGGGCGAGTACCTGCGCGACATGCGCCAGGCCCGGCAGATGCCCGACGGCACTGTCCGCTGGGTGGAGGTCTGCTTCTGCGCGCAACCGCTCGAGGAAGAACGGCCCTACTGGGAGGCATACTTCGAACTCCTCCGGATCAAGAGCGCTCACAGCCGCCGCCGGTGCCGCGACCTGAACGGCGAGGAGCCGTGGGCCTGCTCCGGATGCGACTGCACGCGCCGGCTCGAGGAGCGCATGGAGTCGTGGGGCCAACCCTTCCTGGACGAACTCGGCCGGAGTTGAACCGGGCGCTCCGCTCTCAACCCGCCTCCACCTGGCGGCCTTCGAAGAGCACACGCACGGGCGCGGTCAGTTTGTGCGGGCCGAAACGGATCTCCAACTCCGCCTTGCGGTGATCCGCCTCGTCCATCAGGAAGCGGATCTGCAAGTGGTCCGCCTTCTCCTGCACCCGCTCCCACTCCAGAGGCGCTTCGACGCCGGACGCAGTCTCCTTCCTGTTCACGTGCCAGGCGTCGAACTTCCGGTCCGACGAGGTGTCGGGATTCAGCAGCACCAGGCGCCACCGGTCGTCCTCGAAACGCTCCAGCACGACGTAGTAGATGCCCCGCTCGACGTGTGTCCCGCCGATCGTGACGGGGAAGCGGGTGTCCAGGTTGGACCAGTAGTTCTGGCCCATCCGCCAGTGTTTCCCGCGGGTCAGGTCGTCGAACCCCTGCTCGTACTCCTCCTTCCAGACCGGCTTGCCGTACTCGATCGCCACCTGGCCCGGGGAGTAGTTCCAGGGGCGGTCGGCGGTCTTGCTGAAGTAGATCAGGCGGGTACTGCCGCGCTCCTCGTGCTGCGCCCAGCCCTGAAAGGGAGCCTCGGCGTAGTCCTCGACGGCGGCGGCACTCAACAGCTGCGGCTGCCAGCACAACGGTGATCATCGGGTCCTCCTCTGTTGGGTTGGTACACGCAACGGAGCGTGCCACATCTTCGGGTACGGCCTGTACAGCGAGGAATTCCACAGCGGCGATCCCCACTGGCGGTGGCTCTGGGTGACCACCCGCCAACTGGCCGGCTTCGACGCGCTGCTGGCCGCTTTCGAAACCGCCTGCCAGGACCCGGTTCGACCCTCGTCCGCGCTGGAGGACGGGTACCGGCTGCTCACCGAGGTGGAGAGCCACCGCGACTCGCTCTTTCGCAACGTGCTGGGTCCGGACAGCCCGTGAGCAGTCAGACCGCCTGGCAGGCCGTTATTTCGGAATCACGGGCAGGGATGCCCGCGCCACTTCCCCGGAGTTCGCGAAGGCGTAGCGCGCCACGATGCGGGCGTCCTCGAAGTCGATGCGCCCGTTGGAGTCCAGGTCCATCGCGGCCGAGCCGCCGAAACTGCCTCCCGCCGCGTCGGCTGCGGCTTCGCCGTCCCCGTCGGTCAACTCGAGGATCAACAGCTGCAGGTCGCCTGCATCCACCACTCCGTCCCGGTTGAAGTCGGCGCCGCCGGCCACCAGGACCTCCGCGCGCGACAGGTTGTCCGCTTCCCGCGGGTCCGCTCCCACTCCCGAGACCAGGCCCCAGGTCTTGACCAGCCCGTGGGCGTCCGGCGCCAGCCGCGCGCGCAGAAAGACCGTCCGCAGCCCTGCCGCCGGGATGTCGCCAAAGCGGCACTCCACCAGCGCTCCCACTGCCTCGCATGCGATGTCGGGCGTGTGGAACGGCTCCACGAAGATCAGGGACCGCGGGAAGCCGACCACGCTGGAGACCGAGAAGGCGGTGTCCGGCCCCTGGTTGCGGATGTCCGCCTGCAGCACCACGCCGTCGCTGGGTGTGGCCAGAAGGCGGTCGGGGACCAGGCTGAACTTCAGGTCGGCCACGTTGGGCGTGGCGATGACGCGGGTGGGATGCTGCAGGATGTTGTTGCTCTCGTCCGGGTCGGCAGTGGAGGTGAAGGCCGAGGCCAGCAGCACGAAGAGCCCGGCCTGGCGCGGCACCGCCTGTACCAGCAGCAGCAGCGTCTGCTGCGGGTCCAGGTGGGAGAGTTCGCATCGGAAGGACTGCTCGCGGTCTCCGCAGGCCGCGATGGGCGGTTGAACCGAGACGAAGGTGAGGGCAAAGGGGAAGTGCAGGTCGAGCCGGATGTCGTCGGCCACTGACTGCCCCTGGTTCCGGACCCGCACCTGGTAGGTGAGCACCTGGCCCACCGCCACCGGGTCCGGGACCGAATCCACCGTCACGGCCAGATCGGTCGCCGGCTCCACGAATGTGGAGACGCCCGCCGAATTGTCGGAGGGGTCGGGGTCCGGCTGCGCCGCGCTCACCCGCGCGAAGTTGGTGTTGACTCCTTCACCGCCGGGGCGAAGGTCCAGCCGGACGGTGATCCGCCCTCCCTGGGCCAGTTCCCCCAGCCGGCACTCGACCCGGCCGGGCGACACCTGGCATTCTCCCCGCGTCGCGGTGACCTCTACCACCTCCATGCCCACCGACAGCTCCACCTCCAGGAAGACCTCGGTGGCGGTGGAGGGCCCGGCGTTGGTGACGGTGACGATGTTCTCCAGTTCGCCCCCGTTGGGCACCGTGGCCTCGTCGGCGCGCAGGCTGAGCCCTAGGTCGGACCGGTTCACCCTCCCGAACGCTAACAGTTGCCGCGGTTCGCCCAGGCCCTCCAGCGGCAGGCCCGGCCCGGAACGGGGCCGCAGCGTCACGGCGTCGAATCCGAACACCCGCCCGGTGGCCGTGTCGCTCACGAAGCCCAGGCTGGAGCCGTCCACCAGCGCCACGGAGAAGGTGGAGATCGTCCGGTCGGGGAAGTTGATGGTGCGCAGGCGGCGCGAGGGAGGAGTCAGCACTCCCACCCGCTGGTCCCCGAGAGGGACGTACAGCGCCCCGTCCCGGTAGGCGAGCACCGAGGGGGTGTCCGGGGTCGGGAACTCGGTCAGCGAGTGGTCGTCGGTGTGGATGCGCACCACGGCCGGCAGGTCGGGGACGGAGACGAAGACGTCCGAGCCGCCCGGGGTGATCACCGCGTGGACCGGGCCCCCTCCCATGGGAAGGGTCAGCAGCGTCTGGCGGGTGAAGGTGAGCAGGGCGATGACCGTTTCCGCCGCAGTGTTGGAGATGTAGGCCGTCTGACCCGAAGGCGAGATCACCAGGTGCTCCGGAAACGAGAGCGCGGGCAGATCCACCGTGTCCGAGACGGCCCGCGCGGCCAGATCGATGATGCTGATGGACCCGTCGCCGGCCGGCCCGCCGCTGCGGTTGAGGACCCACAGCTGCCGGCCGTTGGGAGTCAGCGCCACCGCCATCGGTTCGCGGATGCTGGGGTCGGTGATCACGGCGTCGATGTTGCCGGTCACCAGGTCGACCAGCTGCACCGAATCGGACGCGCGGTCGGGAAGGTAGAGGGTCCGGCCGCCCGGGCCCAGCGCTCCATGGGCTGGAGAGTCCGCCACTGCGATGGCGGCCAGCGGCGTGCCGTCCTCCGGGTCGAAGACGGCGATCTCGCCCGTTCCCGCGTCCACCGCATACAGCCGCGGGGTCTGGCCCGGCAGCGGCCCGGGGGCCGCCAGCAGAATCGCCAGCAGCACGAGCAGGGCCGGCGGGGCGGGAACAGGAGATCGCCAGTTGGCTGAAATCGTCATACCGGTTCCAGTGCACCCGACCACGCGTCCCTGGTTCAGTTGTAGTCCGGGCGCCCTGTCGCCGGGCCGGAGCGGCCTCCGGCGGGCGGCCTCAGATTTGCCGAATCGACCGCCCGAATATAGTACGAAGGTCTGACGCAATTCCAGGCGGGCGCCCAAAGGCGGTTTTCAAGCTGTGCCGCCCTGCCCTATGCTGGTCTCCCGATGACCTGGGAGATCCTGGTGGTGCTGCTGTTGCTGGCGGCTGCCACCGTCTCGTACATGCTGGAGCTGGCCAGCGTCGACCTGATCACGCTGATGCTGCTGGTGGGGCTCGTGCTCACCGGAGTGCTGGGCCCCGAGGAGGCCTTCTCGGGGTTCGCCAACGAGATCATCATCGTCCTCTGTTCCATCTTCGTCCTGTCGGGGGCGCTGGCCCGCACCGGGGTGATGGACCGGCTGGCGGTCTGGATCGCAAAGAACTCTGGCAGCAGCGAGCTGCGCGCTCTGGCGATCCTGACGGCGGTCTCGACGGTGACCTCGGCCTTTCTGAGCAACACCACCACCACCGCCGTGCTCATCCCCACCGTCATGGCGCTGTGCCGCAAGACCGGCCTGAGTCCGGGACGGCTGCTGATGCCGGTGGCCTTCGCCTCGCTGCTGGGAGGGACCTGCACGCTGATCGGGACCTCCACCAATCTGGCCGCCAGCGGGATGGTGGCCAAGCTGGGACAGGCCCCTTTCTCGATGTTCGAATTCACCGCACTCGGTTCGCTGATCGCGGTGCTGGGCCTCGGCTATCTGCTGCTGGCGGCGGGACGGCTGCTGCCGGACACCCGGACCACGGGTGAGATCGAGGACTTCGGACTACTGCACTACATGACCGAGTTGCACGTCGGAGAGGAGTGCCCCTGGGAGGGGAAAAGCCTGAGCGAGCTGGAGCTGTCCGAGAGCGGGATCAACGTGGCGCAGATCATCCGGGGGGGGAGGCG